>NZ_JAKRMR010000003.1:0-212203 GCF_022346205.1 Corynebacterium sp. ACRPZ | reverse complement strand
GTGTGTAGTGTGCCTCTAGTGTGCCAGTTGTTCCGCCAGGAGCACGGCTGGTTGGCTACGTACGGAAGGGATAACCGCTGAAAGCATCTAAGCGGGAAGCCTGTTTTAAGATGAGGTTTCATTTGAGGTTCCCAGAAGACGACTGGGTTGATAGGCCGGACCTGGAAGCACAGTAATGTGTGGAGGCGACCGGTACTAATACACCAATAAACACACGCATCGTCGCACACCAACCAAGGGTGTGAACACCGCGAAACGAACACAAACAAGCAAAACACTCGCGTCCACTGTGCAGTCACTGACACAACACACCAACCCGAAGAAGTGGTTGGCCGACAAAAATTGCATACACACGCTGAACACTCAGCGCCGTGCATACCCCACAAGGTGTGTCGGTGGTTGATGGCGGCGGGGAAACGCCCGGTCCCATTCCGAACCCGGAAGCTAAGCCCGCCCGCGCCGATGGTACTGCCCCCGGGAGGGAGTGGGAGAGTAGGTTACCGCCGACCCAACAACTTCACACACAGCACCCGCCACAATCACCTGCTTGCGGCGGGTGCTTTTCTGCATGCTCACTACTCGGCCGGCGTAGCCACGCTGCTCGCGTGTACTCCCGCATTGCAGGCTTCCGCATTGCGGACAACCACACCCCCACCAACAATTGGTGTGCACCCACGGATTGTACGAATCAACAAAACACCCCCGCCGACGCAAAACCGACCTGGGCAAACGCGGCGGCGTCGTCGATTCGTCCACAACCGGTGCCCCGCATGGCCTCCTCGTCGCCCTCTAGCGCTTGCGGACTTCCGCATTGCGGACAACACCGAGCTCGCCAATAATGGGTACGAACCAACCAATGAACCCGGCGGGGAAGTGGCGGTCTCGTAAATTCTGACAACGGTGATCCACGACCTTGGGAAACAGCGGGCGAAAACCGTCCGGTCGTCAACTTCTACGAGACCACCCCAGCCCGCCGCCGTTGCGGATTTCCGCATTGCGGAGAACACCAGTGTCACCAACAATGGGGGCAGACCCACGAATTGTACGAATCGACAACGCGCCCCACTCGCCCGATAATCCACCTGGGGAAACGCGGACCCGCCGTCGATTCGTGCACAATCGGCACCCAAATGGGCAGGTTGATCCCAGATATTGACGCAGTGAGGCCGGACGGGGTGGGGGAAGGCGCAGGTGGTGGGAGCCAGATGTGCCCGGGTGCATGGCTTTCCTATAATGGTCGAGATTAGAAACGGAGGTCCCCAATGGCAGATGTGGACGAAGGAAGAGGGCAGGAGCGCTCTTTCGGTGACAACGGTCGCGAGGACCGCCCGCATAGGGAGCGCGGTGGTCGTGACGCCCGCAACCGCGATGGTCAGCGCGGGGCTCGCGGAAACGACTCCGATCGCGGAGAGCGCCGGGGCGAAGGGCGCCGGGGTCAAGGTCGCGGTCGGGATGGGGACCGTCGACGTGGTGAAGGCCGAGGCGAGGGCCGAGACGGACGGCGCGGCGAGCGTCGGGGCGACGGCCGCCGTGGCGAGGGTCGCGGACGCGACGGGGACCGTCGCCGGGGTCGCGGTGGTGTGCGCCACGACCGTTCCAACCCGCGCCGCGAGGGCTTCCGCGAGGACCGCATGGTGCAGAAGGAGCTGGAGCCTGATCTGCCGCAGGGCCTGGAAATCTCCGACTTGGACCCGTCGGTGCTGCAGGATTTGAAGGTGCTGTCGAAGGATAATGCGGAGCGCGTCGCAAAGCATATGCTCATGGCGACCGACCTGCTGTACGACGACCCACAGCTTGCGCTGCAGCACGCCCGCGCCGCGAAGAACCGCGCGGGACGCGTGGGCGTGGTGCGCGAAACCAACGGTGTGGTGGCGTACCACGCCGGCGAGTGGAAGGAAGCACTGTCTGAGCTTCGTGCCGCGCGCCGAATTTCCGGCGGTCCCGGCCTGCTTGCTGTGATGGCGGACGCGGAACGCGGTCTTGGGAGGCCGGAGAAGGCACTGGAGCTCGGTCGCAGCCCCGAGGCACGCGAGTTGGACGAGGAAGGCCAGATTGAGCTGGCCATCGTTCTGGCTGGTGCACGCCACGACCTTGGGCAGCACGACTCGGCGGTGGCGCAGTTGCAGCGACTGAACCCGTCGCTGGATTCCCAGGGTTTTGAACAGGCGCGGCTGAGCTACGCCTACGCAGATGCGCTCTTGGCCACCGGCGAGAAGGCGGAGGCGAAGCGGTGGTTTGAGCACGTTGCCAAGATTGACGTGGACGGCATGACCGACGCGTCCGAGCGTGTGGCGGAGCTGGGCTAGAGCGATGACGCTTGCGTCGTACCATGACGGCCTGCTGCTGGACCTCGACGGCACTGTCTGGTCTGGCGGTGTGGCGATTGAGCACGCGGTCGAGGCGATTAACGCCTCCGGGCTGCCGGCGATGTACGTGACCAACAACGCTTCGCGCAGTGCCAAGGATGTCGCGGAGATGCTCCGTGCCATTGACTTGCATGCGGGTGAGGAGGACGTGCTCACGTCCGCGATGGCGGCGGTGAACATGGCGGAGCGCTACCTCGAGAAGGGGGACGCAGTCTACGTCGTGGGTGCGCCGTCGCTGCGACAGCTGGTCCAGGACTCCGGCTACCGGGTCGTGGACAGCGCCGATGATGCGCCCAAGGTGGTGCTGCACGGCCACAACTCGGACACGGGGTGGCGCGAGCTGTCGGAGGCGGCGCTGAGCCTGCAGCGCGGGGCGAAGTACCTGGCCACGAACCTGGATACGTCGCTGCCGATGGAGCGCGGCTTGATGGTTGGCAACGGGTCCATGGTCGCGGCGGTGACCTCGGCGACCGGCGTCGTGCCTGAGGCTGCGGGCAAGCCGGAGCCGGCGATGTTCACCCAGGCGGCGAAGTCGCGGGGCATGCAGACACCGCTCGCTGTGGGCGACAGGCTGGACACCGATATTGCAGGTGGCGTCGCCGCTGGCATGCCCGCGCTGCATGTGCTGACCGGGGTTTCTGGCCCGTACGCGCTGCTGCAGGCGCCGCCCGAACACCGGCCGACGTACATCGCCGCGGACATGCGCGGGCTCAGCGAGTCGCCGGAGACACTCGCTCCGGGTGCGCAGGAGGGCTTCGAGGCGCGTATCGACGGCTCCGCCATCGTCCTTTCCAGCGGCAACCCCGGCGCCTCCAGCTTGGCTGCGCTTCGGACTGCCCTCGACGTGGCGTGGCGGCAGCCCGAGCCGCCGGCCGATGTGCGCGCAGAGTCAGATGCCGCTGCGGTAGCCGTCGCGAAGTGGTGGTGACGCAGATGAGCCCTGCGCCGATTCCCCGCGACCCGCGCGCGCCCAAGGTCAGCGCCGAGGAAGTCACCGAGCGTGTCGAGTCGATTCTCGCGGAACCGACTGAAGGCCTTGCGGCAGAGGTGGACGCGCTGACCCGGGCGCACGCGGTGCTGCACGAGGCGCTGTCCGATAGCTAGTTAAGAAAGGGGGCCGCTACCGTGGCACCGAAACGCACCCGGCTCGACGCGGAGCTGGTCCGCCGCAAGATTGCGCGCTCGCGCGAGCAGGCGCAGTCGTGGATCAAGGAAGGCCGCGTCCAGGTGGGTGGCTTCACGGCAACGAAGCCGGCGACGGTGGTGGAGCCGGAAGCGTCGATCAAGGTCAACACCGACGACGTGGACGATTGGGCGTCGCGTGGTGCGCACAAGCTGCTTGGCGCGCTTGAGGTGTTTGGCGGGGGCGGGCTGATCGTCGAGAAGCGAAAGGCGTTGGACGCTGGTGCCTCGACCGGCGGGTTTACTGATGTGCTGCTGTCGCGCGGCGCGAGCGAGGTCGTCGCGGTGGACGTGGGTTACGGCCAGCTGGTGTGGCGGCTGCAGAACGACGAGCGTGTGCGCGTGCTGGACCGCACGAACATCCGCAACCTCACTCCGGAGATGATGGGCGGGCCGGCGGATCTTATGGTGGGCGACCTGTCGTTTATCTCGCTGAAACTAGTGCTGCCGGCGCTTGCGGAGTGCATGGTCGACGGCGCGGACATGCTGCCCATGGTCAAGCCACAATTCGAGGTAGGTAAGGACCGCCTCGGCAGCGGCGGCGTGGTGCGCTCGCCGGAGCTGCGCGCGGAGGTCACGCTGGACGTCGCGCGTTTTGCGCAGTCGCTGGGCTTGTCCGTGCGCGGGGCGACGGCGTCCCCGCTGCCGGGTCCGAGCGGCAACGTGGAATACTTTCTGTGGCTGGTCAAAGACGGGGGCAAGCACAAGCTTGACGACGACGCACTGGCCGCGCTGGTCAACCGCGCGATCGAGGAAGGACCGAAGTAGATGGGTGAGACGACACGCCGCGAGATCCTGCTGGTGCCGCACCTGTTCAGGGCCTCCAACATTGATTCGGCGGCGCGGGCGGCGCAGCTTTTGCAGCAGGCGGGCATTGAGGTCCGTCTGCTCGAGCAGGAGCAGATGGACGTCATCGAGACCAACCCTGTGCTGTGTGGGCTGACGCGCGCGAAGGCGGACGACACCGCCGCCGCGGGCTGCGAGCTGGTGCTTGTGCTCGGCGGTGACGGGACGTTCCTACGTGCGGCGAGCTACGCGCGGGCGCAGGACATCCCGGTCCTTGGCATCAACCTGGGTCACGTGGGCTTCCTCGCGGAAGGGGAAGCATCGAGCCTGGAAAAAGTCATCGGCCAGGTAATTGACCGTTCCTACCGCGTGGTTGAGCGCATGACGCTGGACGTGTCGGTGATCGGCGAGGGCGGGGAGGTGCTCGGCCGCAGCTGGGCGCTCAACGAGTGCAGCATTGAAAACTCCGACCGCACCCGCGTGTTGGACGCGACGCTGGAGGTGGATTTCCGGCCGGTGTCCTCCTTCGGCTGCGACGGTGTGCTTATCTCCACGCCGACAGGCTCGACAGCGTACGCGTTTTCCGCGGGCGGGCCCGTGATGTGGCCGCAGCTCGACGCGATCCTGGTAGTGCCGAATAACGCGCACGCGCTGTTTGCCAAGCCGCTGGTGGTGGCGCCGACGTCGACTGTGGCGGTGGAATCGGAGCAGCAGACCACGCAGGCCGTGGCGGTGATGGACGGGCAGCGCCGCCTGACGGTGCCCGCCGGTTCCCGCGTGGAAGTGGCGCGGGGCGAGCGCGGGGTGCGCTGGGTACGCTTGGACGACAGGCCGTTCACGGACAGGCTCGTGGACAAATTCCAGCTCCCGGTTTCCGGGTGGCGCGGCCCGCGCGGGGCTTGAATCTGACAGGGAGGCACGTTTTTGCTCGCTGAGATTGCTATCTCCAACCTTGGTGTGATCCGCCATGCCTCGGCTGAGCTTTCGCCGGGGCTGACCGTGCTCACTGGCGAGACGGGCGCTGGTAAGACGATGGTGGTCACGGGCCTGCGCCTGCTCACCGGTGGCCGGGCGGATGCCTCACGCGTGCGCACCGGCGCGGACGGCGCGGTGGTGGAAGGCGCGTTCGGCACCGAAGAGCTGCCGGAGGAGATGCGCGAAGCCGTCGGCGCGATAGCCGCGGGCGCTGGCGCAGAAGCTGACGAAAACGGCGAGTATTTGGTCTCGCGCTCGGTGAAGGCCTCGGGGCGCTCCAGCGCGCACCTGGGCGGGCGCAAGGTGCCGGCGGCGACGCTGAGCGAGCTGGCGGGCCACCTGCTGACCATCCACGGCCAGAACGACCAGCTGCGGCTGATGGCGCCGGAACAGCAGTTGGCCGCACTTGACCGTTTCGACCCGGCTATTCAGGCCAAACTGGACGCGTACCGCGAGGCGTACACCGCGTGGCGAGCGGCGGCGAAGGATTTGAAGGAACGCACGGAAAAGCGCCTGGAGCTGGCGCAGGAGGTAGACCGCCTCCAGTTCGCCATCGACGAGATCGATGCGGTGGCCCCGCAGGCTGGCGAGGACGAGGAGCTGGTTGCCACCATCAACCGTCTCCAGGATGTGGACGCCTTGCGCGAGGCCGCCGAGACCGCGCTTATGGCTATCGACGGCGCGGACGCCGTCGGCGGTGTCGGCGGGGAAGAGGAACCCGCCTCCGACCTGATCGGCCGCGCGCAGGCGGCGCTAGAGGGAGCCAGCGACCAGGACCTGCGTGATCTGGGGGCCAGGCTGGGCGAGGTCGCCGGCGTGCTCTCGGACGTTTCCGCGGAGCTGGGCAGCTACACCGGCAGCCTGCCGTCCGACCCGGAGGAGTTGGAGCGGCTCCTGCAGCGACAGCAGGAGATCAAAGGTCTGACCCGCAAGTACGCCCCGGATGCGGCAGGGGTGGTGGCGTGGCGCGACAAAGCTGGGGCACGGTTGGCGAAGATCGATACGTCGGAGGGTGCCGTCGAAACGCTGAAGGCGAAGGTTGCCGAGCTGGAGCAGGCGATGACAAAGCACGCCGCCGCGTTGACGAAGGCGCGCACGAAGGCCGCGGGCAAGTTGGGCGAGGCGGTGACCGAGGAGCTGCACGGGCTGGCGATGCCGAAGGCGCAACTCACGGTCAACGTCGCGAAGGCGCAGTACGGCCGCGACGGGGCCGACACGGTGGAGATCCTGCTCGCGCCGAATAGCGCGCTTGAGCCGAAGCCGCTGGCCACGAGCGCGTCCGGCGGCGAGCTGTCGCGCGTGATGCTCGCGCTCGAAGTGATCCTGTCCGAATCCTCCAGCGGCGCGACGCTGGTGTTCGACGAAGTGGACGCAGGCGTGGGCGGGCGCGCGGCGGTGGAGATCGGACGGCGTCTCGCGCGGTTGGCGCGCGGCAACCAGGTCATTGTGGTCACGCACCTGCCGCAGGTCGCGGCGTATGCCGACACGCACCTGCACGTGTCCAAGGACATCGGCGACGTGGCTGTGACCTCCGGTGTTGCGGCGCTGCAACCGGAGGAGCGCATCGAGGAGCTGGCCCGAATGATGGCGGGCATGGACGATTCGGACACCGGCCGCGCCCACGCCGCGGAACTCTTCGAGCGCGCGCAGGGTGAGGTGGAGCAGTTGCGCGGATAACTCCCCGCGCGCCTCCCCGGTTCAGGCAGGTCACCGTTGCACAATGGTGCGCATGACTGCTGCACCCTCCACCCAAGACCCCACGAAGGAACCGCCCGCGGCCGAGCTGCGCGGCACCTTGCGCGACTGCACCCCGCAGGGCAAGGGCCTTGGCAGGCTCAGCGAGGGCGACATCGTGTTCGTGGACGCCCCCGACATGCAGCGCCGTTTGGCGGAGCAAATCATTGCGCGGCGCCCGGCCGCGGTGGTCAACCTCGCGCCGTACTCCACCGGCACGCTTCCCACGTTCGGGCCGCATTTGCTTCTCGACGCAGGCGTTCCGCTGTTCGAGGCGGCAGGCACAGACATGCGCGGAAAGATCCGCGACGGCAAGAAGGCCGTGGTCTCACCGACCGGCCAAATCACCGTGGGACGCAAAGTTGCCGGCCAGGCACAGCCGGTGACCCGCACCGAAGTGGACGCCACGTTCGCCCAGGCCCAACGCGGTTTGGTGGAAAACATGGAGGCCTACTTCGGCAACACCATCGAGTTCATCCACTCGGAGGCGGCACTGCTCATCGACGGCGTGGGCGCCCCGGAACTCGGCGACATCATGGCCGAGCGCAAGGTACTGGTGGTCTCGCCTGCTCCCGACACGCGCCAGCGTCTGGAGGAGCTGAAGAACTTCATGCAGGAGTACACGCCGGTGGTCATCGGTGTCGGCTCCGCGGCGGACACGCTGGCGTCTATGGGGTATGCGCCGGACGTCATCGTGGGGGACCCGAAGGACGTGGCCTCGGAGAACCTGCGCTCCGACGCGAAGGTGATCCTGCCGGCGGAGCCGGACGGCTACGCGCCCGGGTTGGAGCGCATTCAGGATCTCGGAGTGGGCGCGATGACCTTCCCGGCGGCGACGGATTCGCCGACGGACCTGGCCATCTTGCTGGCCACATTTCATGACGCCGAGATGATTGTCACCGTCGGCCAGCCGGTGGAGCTGGACCGCATCTTCGCGGATTCGGCTACCACCGCGGGCACCCCGGCAACGGAACCGGCGGCGCTGCTCGCGCGCCTGAAGGCGGGGCGCAAGATCGTGGATTCCACCGTAATCACCAACCTCTACGCCGTCGAGTCCGGTGCGGGTGTGGCGTGGGCGTGGGCGATCCTCGGCGTGCTCGTTGCCGCCGCGGTGGTGATCCTGATCGCCGGCCTCGGCGGTGACGGCAACTTCGCCGACAACCTCGTAGACACCTGGAACACCATCGCGCTGACGGTGCGCGGCTGGTTCGACGGCTGGACCAGCTAGGAGGGCAGTGGCAGATGGCGAAGACTAAAGGCAGGGCCGGGCTGATTGCGGCCGGTTTGGGTTGGGGCGCAGCGCTGGGTATTGCGCTGGGCGCTCTCGTGCTGGTTCCGGCGATGCCGGGCGAGGTTGACCTCGGCTTTTCCGAATTCAAGGCCGACGCTCCGGCCAAGCCGGACGCGGACGACTCCGAACTCACTGAGGCGGAGGCACGCGCGGAGGAAGCGAACGACTTGTTGGCCCAGGAGTCCGGCTCCATCGTCTCCGGTGCCCTGAAGGACGTGCCGGTGACCATTGTGCGCACCGCCGCGGCGGACGCTGACGATGTGGAGTCCGTGCGCTGGTTGCTCAACGCCGCTGGCGCCTCCGACTCCGGCGAGCTGACCTTGACGGAGCGCTTCACCGACCAGGCGGGTGCAGACGAGCTGTCCAGCATTGTCGCCAACACGCTGCCTTCGGGCGCGAAACTGTCGGTGGAGGAACGCTCCCCAGGGCTTCATGCAGGCGAATCTCTCGCGACCGTGCTTTTCGACGATGGCACCAACGGCGAGTCCAAAACCCTGCCGGCGGACCGCACCTTGGTGCTGGACACGCTGCAGCAGGCTGGATTTATCGAGTTCAGCGGTTCTATTGTGCCCGCTGGCGCAGTGGTGATTGTGGACGGGCCGTCGCGAGGCACCGACTTCGGAGCCAAGGTGTTGGGCGATTTTGCCAAGGCACTCGGCGCGGAAGGCAAGACTGCGCTTGCGTCTCAGGGCACTGAGCCGGATGCGATCGACGGGGTGAAGACTGTCGGCGGCGTGGACTACGAGGCAGGTCGCATCAAGTCCGTGCTTGCAGTGTCTAGTGGTGGCGGCGAGGCCTAAGGCTCGTAGGCTGGTTGCCATGAGCCACGAATTCACTGTCACTGGGTCCGAAGTTGTCCTCGACGCGCCGATCATCGCGGTGCGCCGCGACCAGGTGGTCATGCCGGGCGGCAACGAGGCCGCGCGAGAAATTGTGGAGCACTTCGGCGCCGTTGCCGTGGTCGCGCTGGATGAACATGGCCGTGTGGCGCTGGTGGAGCAGTACCGCCACAGCGTCGGCGAGCGTCTGCTGGAGCTTCCCGCCGGTCTGTTGGACATGCACGCCGAAGACGAGCTGGCCTGCGCGAAGCGCGAGCTGCAGGAGGAGGCAGGCCTAGCTGCGGACGAGTGGGGCGTGCTGGTGGATCTGGTCACCTCACCGGGCTTCGCGGAGGAGGCGGTGCGGGTGTTCATCGCCCGCGGCCTGCACGAGGTGGAGCGGCCCGAGCCCGAAAACGAGGAGGCCGACATGGACTTTTCGTGGGTGGACCTGGAGGATGCCGCGGATATGGCGTTGCGCGGCGAGGTGGTCAACTCCATCGCGGTCTCCGGCATCCTCGCAGCCGCGCGCCTGGTTGCGCGGGGTGATGCGCCCCGGCCTATCGACGAGCCGTTCCGCCTGCGCCCGACTTCCCTGGCCGCACGTCGCGCCAAGCAGGGCGTCGTGCCGGACATGAAGCGGATCTAGCAGGTGGATGCGGAGGCGCTGGCGCAGCGTTGGCTGACCCATCTTGCCGTTGAGAGGGGAGTCTCACCCCACACGTTGAGCAACTACACCCGCGACGTGAACCGCTACACCACGTGGTTGGCGGCTGCGGGCAAGACGGATTTGCGCAAGGTCACCTCCACCGACATCGAGGCCTACGTGGCGGATCTGCGCCGCGGGGTGGACGGGGCGAAGCCTCTGGCCGCGTCATCGGCAGGGCGGGCGCTGACCGTTGCGCGCGGCCTGCACAAGTTCGGGGTGGAAGAGGGCGAGCTGCCGGCGGATGCGGCGGCAGAGGTCTCCCCGCCGCAGACCGGCGAGCGGCTCCCGGACACCTTGAGCATCGATGAGGTGGCAAAGCTTCTCGACGCGTGCCCGACCGAGACCCCCTCCGGCCTGCGCGACAAAGCACTGCTGGAGACGCTCTACGCCACCGGCGCCCGCGTCTCCGAGGTGCTGGGTTTGAGCGTCGACGATGCAAACGCTGCTTTAGACAGCGAGTACGGCGGCGTGCTGGCGGTGACCGGCAAAGGCAACAAGCAGCGCCTGGTGCCGCTGGGGTCCAAGGCGCAGGAGGCGCTGGAGGCGTACTTGGTGCGCGGCCGCCCGGCGTTTGCGAACGGCACGTCGCACGCGCTGCTGCTGAACAAGCGCGGCGGGGCGTTGTCCCGCCAAAGCGCCTGGAACGCGATCAAGGCCGCGGCCGCCCGGGCGGGGATTGACAAGGACATCTCGCCGCACACCCTGCGGCACTCGTTTGCCACGCACCTGCTGGAAGGCGGGGCGGACGTGCGAAGCGTCCAGGAACTCCTCGGGCACGCCTCAGTGACCACCACGCAGATTTACACCCACATCACAGCCGATAACCTGCGTGAAGTTTGGCGCAGCACGCACCCGCGTGCGTAGACTCGGCTGCTTGATTGACGTACGCAATTAACGGGAGAACTAACCATGCGACCCGCATCCTCGAAAACGCACAGCACGCGCCGCGCTGCGCTGCTCGCCGTGCCCGCCGCGCTGCTTCTCGCGGCTCCGCTCGCTCCGGTGGCGAATGCGCAGCTTCCGGGCGGCATGAGCCCGGAGGAGATACAGTCCATGATCCCCGGCGAAATCTCCGTGCCAGCCGGTGAAAGCACGACCGTGGACGTGGGCGTTCCAGTGGACGTGAACTATTCCTCGGGCGGGTGGACGGTGACGTCGTCCGGCACGTCCGTGACCGTGAGCGCGCCGAACCAGCCCGGTGCGACCGCCGCCGTGCCGGCAAGCGCTGGCGGCTACTCGGCGACGGTGAACCTGGTCGCCGTCGGCGACGGCTCCGCGGACGTCGGCGGAAACGCAGGCGAGTCCGGTCAGCCCGGTGGCGCTGAAGGGGGAGCAGGCGGCGCGGCTGCCGGCGGTGGGACCGCGGATAGTGAAACTGACGGCGGCTCGGAGGCATCAGGCAGCGGAAGCGGGTCCAAAGACAGTCATGATGCCCCGGCGAGCAAGGCTGGCAGTGCAGGCGGTGCAGACAGCGCGGGCAACGCCGGTGGCAGCGCCCCGGCAGCGGCGCACCCGTCGCGTTCGAAGGCGGAGCCCGCCGACGATGTCGCCGCGACGAAGCTGTACTTCGACGGTGAGATCCAGGACAACAAAATCGTGGTGAAGGTGCCGCTGAGCCGCGTCAAGGACCTGATGAAGTACGCCAGCTACGACACCGAGGGCGCGACCCTGCGCTACTTGGACGTCAACGGACAGGTGATTGAAGGCGTCGAGCGCAAGGTGGACAAAACCAGCCGCACGATCACCCTGACCTACCCGGAAGGCGAAACACCGGACAACCCGTTCATCATGGAAGTCGTGCGCGACGGCAAGGCGGATTTCGTCGCGGTGATCACCTCCACCAACGTGCCGGTCGAAAAAGCCGGCGACAGCAACGAGGACAACCAGTACGGCAACTACGCGAACCAGGATGGTCAAGGACGAGGCGTTGACGAAGGGTCGTCGATAAGCGATGTAGTGCCCCTCGCAATCGCTGGAGCTGCATTGCTGGCCGCGATCGCGCTGTTGATTGTGTTCCTGCGCCGGAGGCGCGGGCGGGCGTAATGACAACGTTGTAAGATGACGGAAGTCAAGGGTTTGGACGTGATTGAGGGAAGGACCGGCCATGGCGGACGAGGCGCTGTTTGACGCTGCGGACCAGAAGACGTTTCTGACCGGGCGGCCGTGGCGCGAGTTCGCCAAACCGAAGGAGCTGGACAAGCACGGTCCCGCAACGGTGATCTCCATGGTCAACCAGAAGGGCGGGGTGGGCAAAACTACCTCCACGATCAACCTCGGCGCGTGCCTGGCCGAGCAGGGCCGCAAGGTCCTGCTGGTGGACCTGGACCCGCAGGGCGCGCTTTCCGCTGGCCTGGGCGTGTCCTACGAGGAGGACCAGGTCACGGTTTACGACCTGCTGTTCGACAACACCGCCAGCATCCACGCCGCGATCAACACGACCAATGTCTCCGGCTTGGACGTGGTCCCCGCAAACATCGACCTGTCGGCGGCGGAGATCCAGCTGGTCAATGAGGTCGGCCGCGAGCACACCCTGGCGCGCGCGCTGCGCCCGGTGCGCAACGAGTACGACTTCATCATCCTCGACTGCGGGCCCTCCCTCGGCCTGCTCACCGTCAACGCGCTGGCGTGCTCGCACGGCGTGATCATCCCGATGGAGTGCGAGTACTTCTCCCTGCGCGGCCTGGCGCTGCTGACGGACACGGTGGAGAAGGTGCGCGACCGCATCAACTTCGACCTGGACATCGTGGGCATCCTGGTGACCATGTTCGACCGCCGCACCACCCACGCCCGCGAAGTGATGGACAGGGTGGTGGAGGTCTTCGGCGAGCGTGTCTTCGACACCGTGATCACCCGCACGGTCCGCTTCCCGGAGACATCTGTGGCCGGTGAGCCAATCATCACTTGGGCGCCGAACTCTCAAGGCGCGGACCAGTACCGCAACCTGGCGCTCGAAGTACTGGAGCGCACCAGCTAGTGGCAGCGGCCGCGCCCGAGCAGTACCCCCAGCCGGAGATCACCGGGTTCACCCTGGCTCTGCAAAACTTCGAGGGGCCGTTCGACCTGCTGCTCACCCTGATCCAGTCGAAGAAACTGGACGTGACAGAGGTGGCGCTGGCCGAGGTGACCGACGAGTTCATCGCCTACACCCGTGCGCTCGGGGAGACCGAGGCGCTCGACGAGGTCACCGAGTTCCTCGTGGTGGCGGCGACGCTGCTGGACCTGAAAACCGCGCGGCTGCTGCCGGGTAGCGACGGCGAGAACATCGAGGACCTGGAGCTGCTGGAAGCCCGCGATCTGCTGTTCGCCCGCCTGCTGCAGTACCGCGCCTACCAGCGCGTGGCCGACCAGTTCGCGGAGTGGCAGAAACACGCGCTGCGGCGCTACCCGCGGGCGGTGTCCATGGAGCCGCGGTTTGTGGACCTGTTGCCCCCGGTGGATCTGGGGCACACCCCGGCAAGTTTTGCCGAGCTGGCGGCCAGCGTGTTTCGCCCCCGCCCTCCGGAGGAGGTGCGCACCGACCACCTGCACGCGCAGGCGGTGTCCGTGCCGGAGCAGGCCGGCAAAATTCTGGACACGCTGAAGCTGGCCGGCAGCGGCTCGTGGCTCACATTCGCGGCGCTTACGCGAGACTGCACCCGCTCCATGGAGGTGGTGGGTCGCTTCCTGGCCCTGCTGGAGCTGTACAAAGCCAAAGCCGTGGAAGCGGAGCAACCGGAAGCGCTCGGGCGCTTGGACGTGTCCTGGACCGGGCTTGACGTGGACCCGGCCGTGGTCGCGGCCTCGAACTGGACGTAGGCACAAGGCGGGGAGACGGCGACCGATACACTGCCGAAGCATGGATAGCTTGCCCATGGTTTCCCAGCTGCGTTCGCGCATCGAGTCGGTGCTGCTGGTCGTCGACGCACCCGTCGCGGTGGAGGAGCTGGCAAGTGCGCTCGGCGCCACCGACGAGGAGGTGTCCGACCAGCTGCGCGAGTTTGCCCGCGAGCTGGATGAGCGCGGCTCCGGCATCGACCTGCGTGAGACGGCGGAGGGCTGGCGTTTCTACACCCGCACCGACAACGCCGACGCGGTGGAGGCTTTCCTGTTGGACGGCACGCAAAAGAAGTTGTCGCGTGCGGCGATGGAAACCCTCGCGGTGGTGGCCTACCGGCAGCCGGTCACCCGCGCGCAGGTCGCCGGCGTGCGCGGGGTCAACGTGGACGGCGTGATGCGCACGCTCGCGCTTCGCGGTCTCATCGCGGAGGTGGACCCGGGGGAGGCCGGGGAAGAAGTCCCGGATCACGGCGCGCACCGCTACGTCACCACCGAGTTGTTCTTGGAGCTACTCGGCATCGATTCTCTCGAGCGGCTACCGGAGCTTGCGCCGCTGCTTCCGGACATCGATTCCATCGAGGATGCCTGGTAAACTCCCGGGGCATGACACCACCCGCTCGCCGAGATGGCACACCGGAAAAGCGTGGGAAGGACGATACGTTCTACATCTCCTACGCCAAGCCGGCTAAGAAACAGCATGTCCGCCTAGATAAGAGGCGCCAGAACGCCGCGAAGAACCAACCGAACCCTCTGGATGATAACTGGTGGGACGAAGACCCGGCCGCAGCGAAAGCGGCGGCCGAGGGTGTCCGCTTGCAAAAGGTGCTCGCGCAGGCGGGTGTCGCTTCCCGTCGTCACGCGGAGGCGATGATCGAGCAGGGCCGCGTCGAGGTCAACGGTGAAATCGTGACGCGCCAGGGGATGCGCGTGAACCCGAACGTGGACATCATCCGCGTCGACGGCGCCCGCATCAACGTCAATGAAGATCACGAGTACTTCGTGTTCAACAAACCGCGCGGCGTGCACTCGACCATGAAAGACGAAATGGACCGCGTCTCCGTGGGCTCTTACCTGGCCGAGCGCACCGCGTCTGGCCAGCGCCTGTTCCACGTCGGCCGCCTGGATGCGGACACAGAAGGCTTGCTGCTGCTCACCAACGACGGCGAAATGGCCAACCGCCTGACCCACCCGAAGTACGAGGTGGCCAAGACCTACTTGGCCACGGTGCTCGGCGAGGCGAACAACGCGGTGGTCAAGCAGCTCAAAGAGGGCATCGAGCTTGACGACGGCCCCGCGAAGGTGGATTACGCGCAGGTGGTGGACGTGCATAACGGCCAGTCCATCATCCGCGTGGAGCTGCACGAGGGACGCAAACACATCGTCCGCCGCATGCTGAAGCAGGCCGGATACCCGGTGCAGCGCCTGGTGCGCACGAAGTTCCACACGGTGCAGCTCGGCGACATGAAGCCGGGCTCCATGCGCGCGCTGAACTCCTCCGAGCTGGCGTCGCTGTACAAGGCGGTGGGGATGTAAATGGCTGACACACTGTCCAACACGGCAAACGGCGGGCTCATCGTGGCTGTGGACGGGCCTTCGGGCACCGGCAAATCCACCATGTGCCGCGCGCTGGCGAAGCGCCTGGACGCGAAATACGTGGACACCGGCGCGATGTACCGCGTGGCCACCCTGGCTGTGCTGCGCGCGGGCGTGGACCCGGCGGACACGGCGAAGGTGATTGAGGCGACCGCGGACCTGCCGCTGCAGGTCTCCGACGACCCGGATTCCACCGAGGTGCTGTTTGCCGGCGAGGACGTCAAGGGAGAAATCCGCGGCGCCGAGGTGACCAAGCACGTCTCAGCCGTCTCCGCCATCCCCGAGGTGCGCGTGAACCTGGTGGAGCTGCAGCGCAAACTGGCCCGCGAGGCTGGCCGCGCGATCGTGGAAGGCCGCGACATCGGCACGGTCGTGCTGCCGGACGCTCCCGCGAAGGTGTTCATGACCGCGAGCGCCGAGGTGCGCGCGAAGCGCCGTTACGACCAGGACATCGCGGCGGGGCGCGAGGCGGACTATGACGCGGTGCTTGCGGACGTGCAGCGCCGCGACCAGGCTGATTCCTCCCGCGCGACCAGCCCGCTCAAGCCCGCCGATGACGCGGTGCTGGTGGACACCTCCGAGATGACGCCGGACGAGGTTCTGGCGGCACTGACTGAGGTCGTGGAGAGGAGCGCACGATGAGCGAGCGCAACAGCAACTCCAACGGCGAGCACCTCGAGCCGGAAACCCAGTTCATCCAGCCCGGCATCGACCGTTCCGGCTACACGGACATGGATGCGTACGTGGTTGGCGCCGACAGCGCCGAGTACTACGAGAACAAGGACTTCAACGCTGAAGAGGACCTGCAGGGCTTCGAGGACGCCGGCATTGACGAGTCCGAGTTCGGCGAAGCGGACTTTGGCGAGGGCTACGACTCCGACGACGAGCTGACCGAGGATGAGTGGGCAGAGCTCGAGGCCGAGTACGGCATCGCCCAGCCCGACGTGGTCACCGAAGCGCTGCCGACGGTGTCCATCGTGGGCCGCCCGAACGTGGGCAAGTCCTCGCTGGTGAACCGCTTCATCGGCCGCCGCGAGGCTGTGGTGGAGGACCACCCGGGTGTCACACGCGACCGCGTCAGCTACATCACCGACTGGGGCGGGCGCCGCTTCTGGGTGCAGGACACCGGCGGCTGGGACCCGGACGCGAAGGGCATCCACGCCGCGATTGCCCGCCAGGCGGAGGCCGCGATGGCCACCTCCGACGTCATCGTCATGGTTGTGGACGCCAAGACCGCCATCACTGAAACGGACGCGGTGATGGCCCGCAACCTGCAGCGCTCCGAAGTGCCGGTGATCCTGGTGGCAAACAAGTTCGAGTCCGACAGCCAGTGGGGCGACGTGGCCGAGTTTTACTCGCTCGGCTTGGGCGACCCGTGGCCGGTGTCTGCCCTGCACGGCCGCGGCGGCGCAGATGTGCTCGACGAGATCATGCGCCTGTTCCCGGACGAGCCGCGCGTGAAGGAATCCATTACCGGCGGCCCGCGCCGCGTGGCGCTGGTGGGCCGTCCTAACGTGGGCAAATCCAGCCTGCTGAACAAGCTGACTAAGTCCAACCGCTCAGTGGTGGATAACGTCGCCGGCACCACCGTGGATCCGGTGGATGAGCTCGTGCAGCTGGACGAGGACCTGTGGACCTTCATCGATACCGCTGGCCTGCGCAAGAAGGTGAAGAACGCCCAGGGCCACGAGTATTACGCGTCGCTTCGCACCCGCGGCACCATCGAGGCCGCTGAGGTGTGCGTCGTGCTTATCGACGCCTCGGAAGAAATCTCCGAGCAGGACCAGCGCGTGATCTCCATGGTGCTGGAGGCCGGCAAGGCGATGGTCATCTGCTTTAACAAGTGGGACCTCATGGACGAGGACCGCCGTTACGACTTCGACCGCGAGTTCGACGAGACGATGGGCCAGCTCAAGTGGGTGACCAAGCTGAACATCTCCGCCGACACCGGCCGCGGCCTGCACCGCCTGGAGCCGGCGATGAAGGAGGCGCTGGAAAACTGGGACAAGCGCATCTCCACCGGCCAGCTGAACAACTGGCTGCGCGACGCGATCGCGGCGAACCCGCCGCCGATGAAGAACAACCGCCTGCCCAAGCTACTGTTCGCCACCATGGCCAGCACCCGCCCGCCGACAATCGTGCTGTTCACCACCGGTTTCCTGGACGGCGGGTACCGCCGCTACCTGGAGCGCAAGTTCCGCGAGCAGTTCGGCTACCACGGCACCCCGGTGCGCATCGCGGTGCGCGTGCGCGAGCGGCGCGGTAAGAAGGGCTAGGCCGATGCGGCAGCGCACGCTGGAAGTTGGCGGCGTTAAGCGCAGCTACCACGTCTGCGTTCCCGCAGGTCACACTGGCGCGCTGCCGGTGATCGTCGCGCTGCACGGCAAGGGCGACAACGGCCGCGATTTCCTCGCCGGAACCGGCTTGCACAGGGCGCGCGCTATCGTCGCCGCGCCCACGGGTGCGGGCCTTGCGTGGTCGCCTGCGCCGTACGCGCGCACCACCTTCGATGAAGATGCGGCGTTTGTGCGTGCGCTTATCGACGACCTCCGGTCCACCTTCGCCACCACCAAAACCTACCTGGTTGGCTTTTCCAACGGCGGGGGACTGGCAGTGCACCTGAGCCTGGCAGACCTCGAACTCGCAGGCGTGGCCACCGTTGCGGCAGCCGTGCGTGCCACACCGGACGAACTCGCCGCAGCGCAGCCCCTGGATTATCTGAACATCCACGGCACCTTCGACGACGTGGTGCCGTTTGCCGGAGAACAGCGCTCTCCGTACAGCGGGGCGCAAGACGACACCACTTATGGCGCGCCCGACGTGGTGGCCGCGTTTGAACGCCGCAACAGCGACCGCGCCCGCGCCGAGCTGATTGCGGTGGAGGGCATGGGCCACGAGTGGCCCACTGGGCCGTGGGCTGCCCGGCGCGGCGTGGACGCCACTGAAGCGATCCTGGAATTCTTCGGGGTCGAGTACAGCCGCGCCGGCTAGGCGCGCTGGTAGACGAACGCGTCGGTGCGATACGGCAGCGGGATGGTGTCGCCGCGGTCGAAGCCGAGGCGCTCGTAGAGGTACCAGGTCAGGTTAGCCTCCATCTTTGCGCGGGTGCGCTGGTTCGCTTTCAACCAGTAGGAGCGGGTGGCCATGAGCTCGAAGCAGTCTTCCACGGCGATGGGGTGCAACCATTCCTGGCGCAGCTCGTTTTCCAGCTGCCAGGGGGAGGCGACCTCCGGGTAGAAGCCCTCGCGCTGCACGTCGCCGGAGTGCATGATGCGGCTGAGCCGCAATACCCAGGGGTGGCGCACGGCTAGCGTGTTCCAGCACAGTACGAGGCGGCCGCCGGGACGGATCACGCGGTCCGCCTCTCGGCTTGCGGCGTGCACATCCACCCAGTGCCAGGTTTGCGCGCACGTCAGCGCGTCGACGGAGTCGTCTGCGAGTCCGGTCGCTTCGGCGGTGGCGCGCCACACGGGTACCGCGGGCAGCACCGTGTGGAAGACCCGGGTCATGTCGTCGCTGGGGTCGCAGGCGAACACGGATCGTGAATCGTCGCAAAGCAATTGTGTGAACTTGCCGGTGCCTGCACCGACGTCGCAGACGGTGCCGGGGCCGACGAGCTCTCCGAGTGCGGCTGGGTAGGTGGGGCGTGCGGCGTCGTAGCGGGTTGCGTCGCGGGTGAACGCCTCGGCCGCGCCGCTGCGGTGCGCGGAGTTTCTGAACCTCGGTCCCGCTTTCCTGCTGGGTCCTGGCTGTGTTCCGCTCGCGTGCACGATGGTCTAATCTACCTTGCGTGTTTTACCGCCCAGTGATCCGCGCCGCGGCCGCCATTGGCTTAGCCGTAACCTGCTTCACCGTCGCAGGATGCGCGGGTGACGCGGCGCGGCTGCGCACTGCGATCACCACGCAGCCGGATGCGCCCGAGGACATTGTCCGGGAGGTGGAGCCGTGGACGGATCCAGCAATTGAACGCAGGCAGACGACCTCGGCCGGGCTGAAGCGCGACTACATCCTTTCGGTGCCGCGGGGCGCGAAGCAGCGCGAACGGCTGCCGCTGATCCTAGTGTTCCACGGCTATAAGGAGGACGCGGACCGGATCATGCAGCACTCCCAGCTGGACAAAGCGGACGCCGTAGTGGCGTTCATGGACGGCGTCGGCGAAGCGTGGGCGCCCGCCCCGTACGCGGAGACAACCGGGGAGCAGGACCTCGCGTTCGTGGACGACGTGCTCTCACAGCTCGAGGGCGAGTACTCCATCGACCGCACCCGGATTTTCGCCGCCGGGTTCTCCAACGGCGGCGGGTTTGCGGCCTTTGTGGGTTGCCAACGCCCGCAGGCGTTCAGCGGCATCGCCACGGTGGCGGGCGCGTTTTACCAGCGCGTCGCAGAAGGGTGCTCGAGCATCCCGATGAAGCACGTCGACTTTCACGGCACGGCCGACCCGGTCATCTCCTACGACGGCGGCGAACGCCACGAGACGGTGTACAACTCCACACCGGAGATGCTCGAGGAGGCCGCGGTGCGCAACCACTGCGCGGTGCGCAGGGAAGACGTCGAGATGTCGCACACGGTGACAATGCTGAGCTGGGACGACTGCGACGCCGCGCTGTCGCACTACCGCATCGAGGGTGGGCCGCACGTATGGCCCGGCGGCACCTCCGACAACACAGGCCTGGTGTCCAAGGGGTTTGCCACCCGCACGCTGCTGGAATTCTTCGGCGTCGGCATGTCCTAGCCGCGCGGTGCGCCGCGGTCGAGCGCCGTCACCGCTACCATAAGGCGCGTGAGTGACGCGTCTAAGCCCCGGGTGACGGTGGTGTACAACCCCGTGAAAGTCCACCTCGAACGGCTGCGCCGGGCGGTAGAACGCTACGCCTGGGAGGGCGCGGACATCGAGTGGGCGGCAACGACCACCGAGGGACCCGGGTTTTCCCAGGCTGTCCGCGCGCTCGAGCAGGGTGCGGACTTGATCATCGCTGCCGGCGGCGACGGCACGGTGCGCATGGTCGCGCTAGCTGTGTCAGGTTCGACAACACCCATGGCGATCGTGCCGGCGGGCACCGGCAACATGCTCGCGCGCAACCTCGGCGTGCCGCTTCTGCTAGAGGCGGCGGTGCACCGGGCGTTTTCCGGCACTGACCGGCTCATCGACCTCTGCCGCGCCGAAATGGTCTACCCGGATGGCCGCACCGAGCACTCCGGCTTCGCGGTCATGGCCGGCGTCGGCGTGGATGCGGGCATGATCCACCGCACCCGCGAGAGCCTCAAGGCCGCCGTCGGGCCGCTCGCGTACGTGCCGGCCGTGTTCCAATCGCTCGGCGGCGGCAACAGCGTGGACGTGGACATCACGCTCGATAGCGACCCATCGGTAGCCACCTCGTTGCACACCTGCATCGTCGGCAACTGCAGCGACCTGGTGGGCGGGATCCCGCTGTTGCCGGACGCGCAGCCTGACGACGGGGTACTCGACGCCGTGGTGCTGCGCGCCGAGGACGTCACCGACTGGGCGGGCATCGGCGGCAAACTCGCGCTGGACACCGTGCGCGGCGGCATTAACGCGCTGCTGCCGAGCGAGGTGCAGCCGCGCCCGCCGGCGTCCCTGCCGCCGAGCATGGAGTACCTCGAGGGACGCCGTATCACCCTGGAGTTCGCCGAGCCCGAGCAGCTTGAGCTCGACGGCGACGCCGCCGGCGCGGTCAGTGCCGTGACCTTCGACGTGATGCCGGGCACCCTGCGGATGGTGTGCTGAGCGCCGCGTGCCGTCGAGTAGCAGCGAAGGCACAATGGTGGCCATGATCTACAGCTTTGAAGGCGCAACCCCGCAGATCCACCCCTCGGCGTTTATCTCCGACGAGGCCACCATTATCGGCAACGTGACCATCGGCGAAGACGCGAACATCTGGCCCGGCGTGGTCATCCGCGGCGACGTGGGCGCGATCCGAATCGGCAACCGCGTCAACGTCCAGGACGGCTCCGTGCTGCACGTGGACACGGACGGGGAGACCGTGCTGGAAGACGACGTCACCATCGGCCACCTGGCCATGGTGCACGGCTGCCACATCGAGCCCGGCTGCCTGATCGGCATGAGCGCGACCGTGCTGTCGCGCTCGCGCGTGGGCAAAGGCAGCATCGTCGGCGGCGGGGCAGTGGTGCTCGAAGGCCAAGAGCTGCCGGAGTTCTCTCTGGCGGCCGGCGTGCCCGCCAAAGTGAAGCGCACGCTCGAGCCGGACACCTTCGAGGCCAGGTTGCGCCACGCGGCGTACTACGTGGAGCTGGGCCGGCGGGCGGCGACCGGTTTGGTGCCGGTGGAGCGAGACTCGCTCACGTAAAAGTTCACAGTGAAATCGTCGTCAAAGTCACGCAATGAGGCGTAATGTGACGAGTATGACATTCAATAACGTAACAGTACTTGGTGCAGGTGTCCTGGGCGCGCAGATCGCTTTTTGCTCCGCGTTCGCGGGTAAGAAGGTTGTGTCCTACGACATCAACGAGGAGGCCCTCGCGGCCGGCAAGAAGCGTTTCGACGCTATCGGCGAACAGATGAAGGCGGAGCTCGAGTCCGCTAACGACGAAACCATCGCGGCAGCGCACGCGAACGTGACGCAGACCTCAGATCTGAAGGAAGCGGTAGCGAACGCGGACCTAGTTATCGAGGCGATCCCGGAGAACCTCGAGCTGAAGCGCAAGGTCTGGGCTGAGGTGGGGGAGTACGCCCCGGATACCGCGGTGTTTGCCACCAACACCTCCACGCTGATGTCGAGCAAGTTCGCAGACGCGACGGGCGCGCCGGAGCGTTTCTTGGCGTTGCACTTTGCCAACCACATCTGGATCCAGAACACCGCCGAGATCATGCCGCACGAGGGCACTGACCCGAAGTATGTGGACCAGCTTGTGGAGTTTGCGGAGCAGATCAACATGGTGCCGGTCCCGCTCAAGCGCGAGCAGCCCGGCTACGTGCTGAACACCCTGCTGGTGCCGCTGCTCAGTGCCGGCATGTACCTGCTGCACCACGACATCGCTGACCCCGTCGACATCGACCGCGACTGGTGCAACTCCACCGGGTCCCCGCGCGGGCCGATTGAGATCATGGACCTCGTCGGCGTGCGCACCTTGGTCGCCGTGATCGAGTCCAACGACAACGCCCCGCAGTGGCAGAAGGACTTCGTTGAGACGACGCTGAAGCCGATGGTCGCAGAAGGTAGGACCGGCCTGGAAGCTGGGCAGGGCTTCTACACCTACGACGCGAACGGCAAGATCGTGTCCTAAGCGCGGCGCTCGCGGATAAGCTGTTGAGCTCGCTGCAGATGCTCTCCGTCAAAACCAGGCGCAACCTGTTTGTCCTCGGCGACGGCGATTTGGTTTCTGCGTGCGAGCTCTTTCCATTGCTTCACTGCGTCGACTGCGCGGCTGAGTCGCTCGATGGCTTGAGCGTCATTGAGACCAAACCAGCCCGCGGCGCCAATGAGCGTGTCTACCGAATCGTCGCCGACAACGTCCACTGAGGTGGCAAAATTGGTTTTGGTGGTGGCGGGCGTGATATCGAAAACAGGTGAGAGCTGCCACGCACCACCTACGCGAATGAATCCGTGGTTTCGCAGATGGTTATCGGTATTGCCCACCAGCAGGTTGATCGCTGCCCTGCTGAAAAGCTCGGCCGCGGAATCGCCATTGATGCTCAGCAGCCGAAGCTCCTCAGCGATCTCGACCATGGATGCACGGTCGCCGTCCGTGCGATTGAGCAGCGTCATTGCGGACATGTAGGGGATACGGGCTTCGCTTCCATCCTCGCCGTAGGCCCGGTCGAACCTTTCCAGTAGCAATACGGACCGCCCATTAATCTCCAAGAGTCTCGAACTCGGTGTGTTGATGCCCGCAAGTTCTGCGATATCCAAACAAACCTTTTCCCAGGCAACCGCGTCGATAGTGTCCGCGGATGACGAGAATTTCGCCATCATCAGCTTGCCTTCGTCATCAATGACTGTCGCTTTCGGGCGGGCTCCGCCCAGAGAGGATCCGGCAACGGCGATGCGTCTCAAGGCATCCACTGCATCATCGCCTTCCTCAACGGCGCGCGAGGCACGCTCAATGTCAGCGAGGTTCACAAGTTTGGGCACCCGGCTGCTCGGCGATTGGGTCACCCCGTTCACTTCGAAGCGCAACGCTCCTAGGCGAAGGCGATCATCGACACCGAGAAGGTAGTCGACCTCGGTCGGCTGTTCACCCCGCCGCGCAAACTGTTTTTGAATGAGCATCCGCCCCCAGCGATCCGGAGCAGAATCGGAAAGCGCGGTGGGCAGGTGCCCGCGATCAGAGAGAAGAGGTTGCTTTCCGCTGTGAAGGGGAAGCGCGGGGCTGATCGCGTACGCGCCTGGATGTTGTATCCACTCCTTTTCGTACTCGAGCGTCCCACCGTGCTGATGCGGAAAATAGGTTGCGACGGAGATCTTGCGGTCCTCGATCTCCGTCCAGATGCCTATAGACGTGGGTGCCATGGCTAAATCATCTGCTCAATCAAAGCCCGACCGCGATCATGTTCCATCGGATCAACCGCGTCTCTCACCCGGTCAAGCAGTTGAAACGCACGGCATACCCGGAGGAAGTTTTCCAGCGTCGCGCCGTGGCCTTGCTCTAGGCGACGCAACGTGGACACACTCACGTCGGCGCGGTACGCAGCCTGCTCGATCGTGAGACGGTTGAGGCGACGCCAGCGCTGTAGATCTTCGCCGATCTCTATGAGCCCACCTTCGACCGCGCGGGGGGTTCGACGGCTACCCATTTGTGACGTACTCATGCCCATATTCTTTCATATTTGAGTAGTCTGTGGGATTAGAGTTCATGCAGAAGGAGAAGGGTGCCCAAATGAACCGCGAAATCGTCTTCATCGTTTACGTGACCGACATTGATAGATCGGTCGAGTTCTACTCAGACCTCCTGGAGCTGGAAACCGACTTTGTTTCACCCCGCTATGTGACGTTCGCTTTGGCGGACGGTGTGGCTCTCGCACTGTGGACTGGGAACTCCGAAGTGCTTGCAGACGCTCCCGCACGCACCACCGAAGTGTGCCTCAACGTCAACGGGGAAGAAGTCATGGACGTGTTCCAGGCCTGGACTGGCAAGGGGGTCGACGTCATCAAAGAACCCCACCAGGACGTGTTCGGAACGACGTTCGTGGTTGCCGATCCAGACGGGAACCAGATCCGCGTGGCACCTGTCGACTAGCAACGTCGCCGAAAGAGAACCCCCGAACCCCCAGAAAAAACTTTGTCGGACTGACAGGATTTGAACCTGCGACCCCCACACCCCCAGTGTGGTGCGCTACCAAACTGCGCCACAGCCCGATCCGCTACCGAAACGGTAACTGCGCAAATATTACAGCACTGTCATACGGACCCAAAACCGGCAGGTCACCAGACAGTCACCGGTGACACCCCAGGGTTAGCGGACTACGCCGTCGACGTAGACCCACCGCCCGGCGCGGCGCTCGAAGCGGGAGCGCTCCCGCATGACGCCGCCGGGGTGGTGGGCGGCGAATTCGACGACGCCCTCGGCGTCGAAAGGCCCGCCGCCGGTGGTGTCCAGCACTTCCAGGCGGGTAAACGGTTCGCCGGACGGGTCCACGGACAGATCCGCCGGCCGGGTCTCATCCGCCCAAGTCGATGCCACATAGGAGCCCGCGCCGCGCACGTAGGCGGTGTAGCGCGAGCGCATGAGCGCCTCAGCGGTCGGTGCCGCAGAGGAACCGTCGATGTAGCGCCCGCAGCACGCCTCATAGGGCAGGCCCTGCCCGCAGGGGCACAAGCCCCGCACGTCGGCCCACAGACCGGTTGCGCCAGCCATCACTTACCCAGGCGCTCCGCGCGGTGGAGCTTGTTCTGACGGCGGCGGCGCTCAAGCGAGGCGGTCTCCGCAGTTGTTTCGATCTCGCCCTTTTCCACGTACCCATCCACGGTGGAGGAGGCGCCGGCGGCGCGCAGGGTCTCCACCTCATCGTCGGTCAGGTCGCCGTAGAGGGTGATCAGGCGGGTGAAGGTGCCGTCGCCGTTGTGGTTGACTTCCACGCGGACGTCGTCAAGCTGCATGCCCTTGGCCGCCTCACGCACTGCCTGGGAGCAGCTGACGGCGAGCGCGGACATGTACAGGCCGGTGGAGGTGACACCCTGGCCCTTGCCGCCGGTGTTCTTGGAGCGGTCGGTGGTGATCGCGCGGTCGGAGGTGCGCACCACGTCGCCGTACTTCGTGCCACGCGCGGAGTAGGACACGGCGTTGGTGTCCGTGGTCTTCGCAGGGACGAACAGCGGCTGGATGTACTGCTGCGCCCAGGAGCCGATGATGTCGGCGGCGCGCTGCGCGGTGCCCTGGCGGGTGAGCAGGTGGTCCGCCTTGTCCAGCGCCATCAGGGACTTGGGGTAGCGCGCCAGGGAGAAGATGTTCTGGGCGTTGTCGATGCCGACGGTGACGTCGATAGGCGAGTGCACGACAAGCAGCGGCTTGCGCAGCTTGGGCAGGTACTCCTCCGGGTTGGTCTCAGCCAGATCCTCGAGGAACTCGCGCGAAATGGTCAGCTCGCGCCCGCCGAGCACCACGCCGACGGAGCCGTTCGCATCGGCCTCACCGATGGCGTGGGCGTAGTGCAGCACCGAGTGCGCCGGGTCGAACGGCGCGCCGACGGTGGCCACCGCTTTGATCATCTTCTTCAGCTCGGGGCGGGTGGCGGCCTTTAGGGTGGCGGCACCGCCGAGGGAGTGGCCCATGAGCAGCTGCGGGGCCTTGTAGTTCTCTTCCAGCCACAGGGCAGCGGCGACGATGTCGTCCACGTTCTCGGAAAACGAGGTGTCCTTGAACTCGCCCTCGGACTGGCCCAGGCCGGGGAAGTCGAAGCGCAGGGTGGCAATGCCGTGCTCCGTCAGGCGCTTGGCAATGCGGGATGCGCCGGGCGTGTGGCGGGAGCCGGCGAAGCAGTGAGCGAAAATGGCGTAGGCCTGCGCGGGTCCGTCGGGGCGGTCGATGGTCGCAGCCATCATGTGGCCCTTCGACGACGGGACTTTCACATTCATAGACAGCATGGGTAGCCGTTTCCTCCTGCGGCTCGGCGGTTCAACGCAACGGTTACTTTCGCTGCAAGACTAATCGTCGCACCAACTGTTTGGCACGTTGGCGTTATTCTTAGCCCTTATGGGCAAGTTTGACTGGTTCTGGAAGGCCATGGGCTCCACCACGGAGCGCAACAACAAGAAGTCGAAAGCCGTTGTCGCCAACGCGCACGGGTTAATCGAGGAGCTTTCGCTTCTCGACGATGCTTCGCTCGCCTCCGCAGTCGCCTCCACCGTGCGCGACGGGGCCATCGCCGACAAACCGCGTTTTTTGGCCGGGTTGTCCGTCGCCTCCCAGCGCACCCTGGGCATGACGCCGTTTGAGGTGCAGAACCAGGCTGTGCTGCGCCTGCTGGAGGGCGACGTGATCCAGATGGCCACCGGCGAGGGCAAAACGCTCGTCGGCGCGATGGCCGCCACCGGGTTCGCGCTGCAGGGCAAGCGCGTCCACCTGATCACGGTGAACAACTACCTGGCCGCGCGCGACGCGGAGTGGATGCGCCCGCTCGTGGAGTTTTTCGGGTTGACGGTGGCGGCGGTCACGGAGTCGTCGACACGCGAAGAGCGCGTGAGCGCCTACCGCAGCGACGTCATCTACGCGCCGGTGACCGAGATCGGCTTCGACCACCTGCGCGACAACCAGATCACCTCCCGCGAGCTGACCGTGCAGCCGCCTGCCGACGTCGCGCTGGTGGACGAGGCGGACAGCGTGCTCGTCGACGAGGCCCTCGTGCCGCTCGTGCTCGCCGGCTCCGAAGGCTCCAAGCAGGCCACCGGCCAGATCACCGAAGCCGTGTCGAAACTGGACGAAGAGACCGACTACACCATCGACGCCGATGGGCGAAACGCCTTCCTCACCGAGGACGGCGCGGCGACGATCGAACGGCTTTTGGGCATCGACTCGCTCTACTCGGACGAGCACATCGGCACGACTCTTGTGCGTGTGAACCTGGCGCTGCACGCGAAGGCCTTGCTGATCCGCGACGTGCACTACATCGTCGACGACGGCAAAGTCGCGCTTGTGGACGCCTCCCGCGGGCGCGTGGCGGAGCTGCAGCGCTGGCCCGACGGCCTGCAGGCCGCGGTGGAGTCCAAGGAGGGGCTGGACGTGTCCGAGGGCGGGCGCATCCTGGATTCCATCACTTTGCAGGCGCTCATGCGCCGCTACCCGCTGGTGTGCGGCATGACCGGCACCGCGGTGGAGGCGACCGACCAGTTGCGCAGCTTCTACGGCCTGCACGTGTCTGTGATCGACCGCGCCAAGGAGCTGCAGCGTTTCGACGAGGCGGACCGGATCTACGCCACGATGGAGGAGAAGAACTCGGCGATTGTCGAGGAGATCGCCCACCTCAACTCCACCGGCCAGCCGGTGCTCGTGGGCACACACGACGTGGCGGAGTCCGAGGCGCTGGCGGAAGCGCTTCAGGCCCGCGGTATCGCGGCCAACGTGCTCAACGCGAAAAACGACGCGGAGGAAGCCCGTATCGTCGCCGAAGCTGGCGACGTGGGACGCGTGACCGTCTCCACGCAGATGGCGGGCCGCGGCACGGATATCCGCCTCGGCGGCGCGGATGAACGCGACCACGACAAGGTGGCCTCGCTCGGCGGCCTGGCCGTGATCGGCACAGCCCGCCACCGCACCGCGCGCCTAGACAACCAGCTGCGCGGCCGCGCCGGCCGTCAGGGCGACCCGGGGCTGAGCGTGTTCTTCGTCTCCCTGGACGACGACATTGTCACCTCCGGCGGCGACGGGGAGCAGTTCTCCGCCCAGCCGGAGGCGGACGGGCGTATCACCGGCAACCGCGCCCAGAGTTTCATCGAGCACTGCCAGCGCGTCACCGAAGGCCAGCTTTTGGAGATCCACTCCCAGACCTGGAAGTACAACAAGCTGCTGGCGGACCACCGAGACATCCTGGACGAGAGGCGCGCCGCGTTGCTGGACACGGACACCGCGTGGCGCGAACTGTCGGAGCGCTCCCCGCAGCGCGCCGCCGAGCTTTCGCACCTGCCGCAGGACGTGCTCGAGCAGGCGGCCCGGGAGATCATGCTGTTCCACCTGGACGCCGAGTGGTCCGAGCACCTGGCGCTCATGGACGACGTCCGCGAGTCCATCCACTTGCGCGCCATCGCGCGCGAAACGCCGATCGACGAGTACCACCGCATCGCCGTGCGCGAGTTCAAGGACTTGGCCAACCGGGCGGTCGCCGCGGCGGTAGAAACATTCAATACCGTGGACATTGACGCCGACGGCGCGCACCTGGCGGACGCTGGGTGGAAGCGCCCGAGCGCGACGTGGACGTACATGGTGTCCGACAACCCGTTGGCGGGTTCCGGCAACTCGGTCATTTCCGGTATCGGCAACATTTTCCGCTAGGGATTATCCGGTAGCCGCCCCTCGCGGCGGGCCGGACGCTATTATGGCGAGAGATCTCAACCACGACTCGAAAGTCAGGAGTTACCCATGAGCGACAACACGCCGCAGAACCAGGTCGAAACCACCTCGGTATTCCGCGCAGACCTGCTCAAGGAGATGGAGTCCGGAGCTGCGACGTCTGCGGACTCCGCCGCCGGTGCGGACCAGCTGTCGGATGGGGAGGCACTCCTCGTAGTCAAGCGTGGCCCGAACGCGGGTGCGCGTTTCCTGCTGGACCAGGATTCCACCACTGCGGGCCGCCACCCGGAGGCCGACATCTTCCTCGACGACGTGACCGTGTCTCGTCGCCACGCAGAGTTCCGTCGCAACGACGGCGGTTACGAAGTCGTGGACGTGGGCTCGCTCAACGGCACCTACGTCAACCGCGAGCCGCGCAACTCCCAGGAGCTGACCAACGGCGACGAAATCCAGATTGGTAAATTCCGTCTGGTCTTCATCACCGCCGGCAACTAGTTAGAGAAGAGTTCGATCACGTGAGCGCAATCCGTCAAACGGCACCAGCCGCTACCCCCGCGAAGCCGGCGAAGGCCGCCAAGGCAACCAAGACCGCGAAAACGATGTCCATCGGCGTGGTGCTTGAGCGTCTGCGCACCGAGTTCCCGGACGTGACCGTCTCCAAGATCCGCTTCCTCGAGTCCGAGGGGCTGATCACTCCGCAACGCACCGCCTCGGGCTACCGCCGCTTCACCGAGGAAGATGTGGAGCGTCTGCGCTACATCCTGGTCACCCAGCGCGACAACTACCTGCCGCTGAAGGTCATCCGCGAGCAGCTCGAGGCGATGGATTCCGGCCACGTCACCGCGATCCTTACCGCCGGCGAGTCCGAGCCGATGATCTCCCCGGAGAACTTCCGCGCACCGGCGGCGACCCAGCTGACCGACGCGGACGTGGCGGAGCAGGCCCAGGCGGATCCGTCGACGGTGGAGGAGTACATCAAGGTCGGGCTGATCACCCCGGATGCTGCCGGGTTGTTCAATGCCGACGACGTTCGTACCGTCACCACCGCGCTGTCGCTGTCCGAATTCGGCTTCGACGCCCGCCACCTGAAGACGCTGCGCACCGCCGCGGCCCGCCAGGCCGACATGATCAACCAGGTTGCGGAGCCGGTGTCGAAGTCCGGCAAGGTCACCGCGAAGCAGAAGGCCGAAGAGATCGGCCAGCAAATGTCCGCGTTGGTTGTCTCCCTGCACGCGTCGCTGGTGAAGAACGAGCTGCGCAAGCAGCTGGGGAGCTAATGGAGGCCGTCAACCTCATCGGCGTTTTTCCGGTCGGACCGGAAGATTTCCTGTGCGCGCTGCTGCAGCGGCCCACGAACGGGCGTTGCATTCCGGTGTGGCTGCCGCCGATGGAAGGCGCCGAGCTCGCCGCGCGCCTGGACGGCTGGGCGCCGAACCGTCCGCGGCCCGTCGACGCGATCGCCGAGCTCATCCGCACCTCCACCAACGGCGCGGACAGCCTCGAACTTTCCAGCTACGTCAACGGCACCTTTATGGCCACCCTGACAATCTACGGTGGCGCTGAGATTGACCTGCGTGCTTCGGATGCGCTGCTTCTAGCCAGCGAGCTGGACATGGAGCTGACTGTCGACGACACGGTCGCCGCCCAAGCCTCGGTATACCTGTCGCAAGAGGACGCGGAGCGTTACCTGCAGGCGGAGATCGAGATCGAAGACTTCGCAGACGAGTCCGTCTCCGCCAGCGGCGACGCCCAGGCTGACGCGGACTTCGAGGCGCTGATGCGCAGCCTCGGGGTGGAGGACTCGGATTTGGGGGAGGATAACCCCAAGGAGGGGTAAAACCCTCAAGTATTCCTTGAGAGTTTCGGCGTGTTACGCATGTGACTATTGACCAGCTCCGTATGCTTACCCTTTAATAGTCATTAGGCTTCGAGCTAACTTTCATGGGAGTAATTACGTGAGCATCATCGAGGAAAATCAGGACGGCCTGTTCGACGCTGTGCAGGAGTCGCTTTTCGACGTCGGCCCGTCCGACGAAGTCGGCTACCGCGTGCCGATCGCCTGCCAGGTCGCCGGCATCACCTACCGTCAGCTCGACTACTGGGCACGCACCGGCCTGGTGCGCCCGTCCATCCGCGGCGCTAAGGGCTCCGGCTCTCAGCGCCTGTACTCCTTCAAGGACATCCTGGTCCTGAAGATCGTCAAGGGTCTGCTCGACACCGGTATCTCGCTGCAGAACATCCGCCTCGCAGTGGACAAGCTGCGTGACCGCGGTGTGTCCGACATCGCCGAGATCACTCTCGTCTCCGACGGCGTGACCGTCTACGAGTGCCGCTCCAACGAGGAGATTATCGACCTCCTCGGCGGCGGCCAGGGCGTGTTCGGCATCGCCGTGCCGCAGATCATGAAGGAACTGACCGGCACCATCTCCGCGTTCCCGTCGGAGCGCGTCACCGAGGACGACGCCGACAACGTCATTGGCTTCGACGAGCTGGCGGACCGCCGCCGTCGCAAGACCTCCTAAGCGAAGCGTTTAGGCCCGGGCTGGGATCACTCCCACCAGCCCGGGCCTTTTTCTATGTCCTCGCCGCACAGACCCTGGGAGGCAGAGCCTGCGATCGCTCGATTTTCGCCCGATCCCAGGCTTAGGATCCCAGGGTCTGTCGCAGGGGGGGTGGCTGACCGGATGCCTACAGGCCGGATGCCTGCTTCACGGCGCCGTCGATGCCGTCGGCTTGCTTCGCATCCACGGTCTTCGCGGACAGGGCCTCGACCGCCTTGTCAGCCACGCCCTCGCCGACGCGCACGACGGTGATCTCCACCTTGTCGCCGGCCGCGCCTCGCACTGCGTCTTCGAAGGCCTTGTCGTCGCCGGCATCGGCTGTGCCAGTGGTGACCAGGACGACGCGGGTCTTTGCCTCACCAGCGCCGTAGGCGCCTGCGGCTGCCTCGACGGCCTGGCGGGTCTGGGGCACGCCGCCGGTGAGGAAGCGTCGCACCGCCACGGCGACGGAGTCGGCGTCGGGGGAGACGCTGATGTTCTGGCGATAGCCCACTACAACGCCCGGGTTCAGCGGGGAGGAGTAGTTCCACAGGCCGACCTGCTTGCCCTTGCCCCCGAGCTCGAGCGCGGCGTTTGCGATGGCGTCCTTCGCCGGCTGGAGGTACGGGCTCATCGCGTCGGAGGTGTCTAGGAGGAACAGGGTGTTCTCGGGCTGCAGGGCGCCGGCATTGGCACTGGCGGCGTCAGCGCCGTCGCCGCCAGCCGCCTTGTCGGCGTCGGCGCCGTCCTGCGCGTCGCCGTCCTTCTTCGCGTCCGATGTGATGGCCTCGCCGCCGGCGGGCAGGGCAGCGGCCCACACCAGGTCGGAGACGGCTGGCTGGTCGTTGGCGGTGCCGTCGAAACGCTCGGAGGCGAAGCGGGCGAAGTCCTGGCCCGCGCGGGCCTGGTTCTCATCGACCTTGTCGTTCTGGTTCAGCGGAAACGCGGTGTAGACGGCGTCGGCACCGACCGGGGTGAACTTCAGGCCTTCCGGCACGGCGTCCTCGGCGGTGGCGAGGTACTCGCCGGCATCCGCGTTGAGCTCGTCTGCGCCGCCGATGCGCTGATCGGTCAGCGCCTGCACGGCGTCGTTGTCGTTGCCGGCCACCTTTGATGCCACCAGGGCGGAGGCTGCAGACTCTTCGGATACGGGGAAGCGGACCTTGTCCACGGTCAGGTCCTCGAGCTTGACCTCGTCCTTGCCGGCCACGCCGACGGCTTCGCTGTACGCAGCCTTCGGGTCAGATACGGCGGGGGTGCGACCGGCGCTCTCCAGCGACTGGTGGGTCACCGCCGTGTTCGGGGCGATAAACACCGCGGCGTCGGCAACAGAGTCGACCAGCTGGGGCTTGACGCAGTAGTCGCGGACGACGGGGGAGGACGCACCGTAGGCGTCCACAAGCGCTTGGCCCGCGCCCTTGTCGGAGGCCGTAACAGGAAGCACGAGCTCGCCCGCGACGCAGTCCTTCGTCTGCGCCTCAGTGCTGCCAGCATCGTCGCCGCGGCTGGTCAACCACCAGATCACGGCCGCCGCGATCAGGGCCAGCACCACCAGTAAGGCGATGAGCTCTCCGGACAGCCTGTAGTTGTTTTTGCCGCTTGCGTGCTTCGCCACCGGAATCGCCGCCTTTTTCGATCGAACGAGTGAAAACCGTCTTCGAGTCTAGCCGTGATAGGCGGCGTCGATGACCGCGACAAGCCGCTGGCGCAGCGGTTGTGCGCGGCGGCTGAGCTCGCGCTGGCAGGCTACGTACTCCGCCTTGCCCTCGGGCGTTTCCACAGCCACCACGCCGAAGCCCAAGCTCCGGCAGTCGTACGGGGAGGCCTCCATGTCCAGGCGCCGGGCGTCGGCGGCGAGCTCGAAACAGTCCATCAGCAGCTCGCCGGGCACGAGCGGGCCGAGCTTCATCGCCCACTTGTACAGGTCCATGCTCACGTGCACGCAGCCGGCCTGGTCGTTGTCGGGTTGCCCCTCGCGCGTGAGCACCGTGAGGTTCAGCGGCCGCGCCGCAGGGGTGAAAAACCGGAAGGCGTCGAAATGCGTGCACTTGACGTTGTGCGCCTCCACCACGGCGTTCGTGCCCTCCGCCCCCAGGCGCAGCGGCAGGCTGTGGCGCGGGCTGTCCGTGCGATACACCATCGCCCACTCGTGCATGCCGAAGCAGTCGAAGTGGGCTTCACGCCTATCGACGGACCGAAGGATGGCCTCCGCCTCCTCCACGTCGCCTCTGCGGTGGGTGAGGAACCGTTGGACGTCGAGAAGCACAGTGCCCTTGTTGCAGACATAGTCGCGCCAGCCGGCGTGGGGGAGCGAACCGGCGTCTTCGAGCGCGACGCCGACGCCCGGGTGCCAGCGCTTCAGGTGGGCGGGGCGCTGAGGGTAGTAATCGAAGAGGAAATCCCACACCGGGTGATACTTGCCACGTGCCCGGCGCGCCACCCTTGGCGCGGTCCAGCGTTCGGCGCGGGCGGCGTGAGCTGCGATGCGCGGCATGTACTCCTCGGGGGTGAGTACCTGCATTTACTCGCCCTCGTGGGTCCAGTCGGACACCGTGCCCACGTATTCCTCGATGAGGTCTTCCAGCGCGACCACGCCGACGAGTTTGCCGTTGTCGTGCACCTCCGCCATGTGCGCGGAGCGGCGGTGCAGCAGCGCGAGCGCGTCGTCCATGGACTGGGCGGCGTCGACTGTAGTCAGCGGGCGGATGCGCTTGAGCGAGACCCGCGGATCGCCCTGCGGGAACTCCATCAGGTCCAGGATGTCCTTGACGTGGACGTAGCCGGCGAGCGAGCTGGCGTCGATGCGGACAGGGAAGCGGGAGTAGCCGGTGTCTTGGACCGCCTGCTCGATGACGGAGAGGCGGATGCCGCGCGGGTCGTACGGGATCGTCGTGACCTGGGCCAGCGGGATCATGGCTTCCTTGAGCTGGCGGGAGTCCTGGCGCAGCGCCTTGGCCAGGCGCACGGTCTCTTCGGCGTCCAGGAGGCCCTCCTCGCGCGACTCCTGGATCATGGTGGCGAGCTGTTCCTGGTCCACGGTGGATTCGAGCTCGTCGCGCTGCTCGATGCCGAACAGCAGCAGCGTCTTGCGCGCGACCCAGTTGAGGAATTCCAGCAGCGGATGCGTGAGCTTCATCCACAGCGTCATCGCAGGGGTCAGCCACATCGCCATGCGTTCCGGGCCCGCGATGGCAATGTTTTTCGGCACCATCTCGCCGAACAAGATGTGCAGAAACGAGATGATGAGCAGGGCGAGCACGAACGCGACGGGGTGCAGCAGGTCGCCGGGCATGCCCAGCGCCTCAAACGGCGCCTCGATGTAAGAGGCGATCGCAGGCTCGGCCACCTTGCCCAGAATCAGCGACGCCACCGTGATGCCGAACTGTGCGCCGGCGAGGTAGATCGAGAGGTGTTCGGTGGCGTAGAGCACGCCCTCAGCCTTGGTTTTGCCCTGCGCAAGGAGCGACTCCAAGCGGTCCTTGCGGGAGGAGACGAGTGCGAATTCGACGGCCACGAAGAACGCGTTGGCGCTGAGCAGCGCGACGATCAGCAGTGCTGCCAACCAGATACTCACTTGGTGTCCACCGCCTCTCCAACTTCGCCTGCTTCCTCGGGCGGGACCGGGCGCAGCAGCGCGCGGTCGATGCGGCGGCCGTCCATCTCGGAGACCTGCGCCAGCCAATTGCCGGCGCCGCCGGATTGCAGCTCCTCCTGGAAATTCGCCGCGGAGGCGGTGCGCAGCACGACCTCGTCGCCGAGCTCGGGGATGCGGCCCAGCGTGGCCATGATCAGGCCGCCGAGGGTTTCGTAGGGACCGTCCACGGCGGCGAACCCGGTGCGTTCCTCCAACTCGTCGAGACGCACGAGGCCCGCAACCTCCCAGGACGTGCCGAAGCGGGTGAAGTCCTTCTCGCTTTCTTGGTCGTCGTACTCGTCGTAGACCTCACCGAGGATCTCCTCCACAAGGTCCTCGATGGTGACCAGGCCCTGGGTGCCGCCGTACTCGTCGGCCACCAGCACCACCTGAGAGCCTGCGGAGCGCACGCGGTTGAGCACCGAGTCGCCATCGAGCGTGCCCGGCACGAACGGCACCCGACGTGCAAGGGAAGCCAACTTCGTCGTGGAGCGGAACTCGTGCGGCACCGAGAAGGCGTCCTTGATGTGGACCACGCCGAGGGTGTCGTCCAAGTCGCCGCGGCGCACCGGGAAGCGGGAGTGGCCAGTCTCGCGCGCGAGGGTGATCAAATCCGCGACGGTGTCGTCCGCGTCCAGTGAATCAATGGTTGAGCGCGGCGTCATCACTTCCTCAGCCGTCGTCTCGCCGAAACGCAACGAACGGTCGATCACGGCGGCAGTAGCCGCATCCAAACCGCCCGCTTCAGCGGAGTTGCGCACCATCGCGCCGAGCTCCTGGGAGGACCGGGCGGACGCGAGCTCGTCGGCAGGCTCGATGCCCATCTTGCGCACCACCCAGTTCGCGGCGGTGTTGAGAAACAGGATGAACGGCTTGGTCGCCGTGTTGAAGTAGTGCACGGGCGGCACCACCGTGCGGGCCGTGTTCAACGGGTCCGTGATGGCCACGTTTTTCGGCACCAACTCGCCGAACACCATGGACAAAAACGTCGCCACCACCAGCGCGAGGACGAGCGCGACAGTGGTGGACGCGCTTGCAGGCAGTCCGACGAGCTCGAGGACCGGGGTGAAGAATTTGCCCAGCACCGGCTCTGCGAGGAAACCGGCGGCAAGGGTGGTCACCGTGATGCCCAACTGCGCGCCGGAGAGCACGAACGAGAGGTTTGCGTGGTCGCGCGCAATCGCCCGCGCTGTGGCGTCGCCCCGCTCCTTGACGTGGGCGTCGATGGTGGAGCGTTCCAGGCCCGTCATGGCGAATTCGATCGCGACGAAAAGCCCGGTCGACGCCGTGAGCAGCACGAACGCTAGTAGGGCGAGGATGGATAAGAGTATGTCCATGGATGGTGGTCTGTGCCTTAGCGGCCGCTACTCCTTCGACTTCGGTCCGTGCGGCGGGCGCGGTTGCGGTTGTTGCTTCCGCCGCGGCTGGCATTGCGGCTCCGGTTGCCGCCTGCTTTGCGGTTGCCGGAGGCAGCGGTCCTCTTCGGCCGCTGGGGTTGGCCCGGCGGAGGAAGCGGCGTGCCTTCCGGTGTGCGTGCACCGGTGATTGTAACCAAGGATTCCGAAAGCGGAGCCACCCTGACCTCGGGCGCGTCCACGCCGGCCTTGCGCAGAAGCTGCGCGACTTCCTTGGCTTGGTCGTCCATCACGAGGGTGACCACGGTTCCGGACGTGCCGGCTCGTGCTGTGCGTCCTGCGCGGTGCAGGTACGCCTTGTGCTCCGCGGGCGGGTCCACGTGCACGACCAGGGAGACGTCGTCGACGTCGATGCCGCGGGCCGCGATGTCCGTGGCCACCAACACAGGGGTGGAGCCGTCGGCGAAGCCCTCCAGCGCTCGTGTGCGCGCGCCCTGGCCCTTGTCGCCGTGGAGGCCTTGGGCGTGGATGCCGGCGCGGCGCAGCTTTTTCACCTGGCGGTCCACGCCGTGCTTCGTGCGCATGAACATGATGGTCTTGCCCTCGCGCGCCGCGATCTGCAGCGCGATCTCGTTGCGCTCCTCGCGGCCGCCCACCATGAGGCGGTAATGGTCCATCGTGTCTACCGCCGCCTGCACCGGGGCGGTGGAGTGGGTGACGGGGTCGTGCATGTAGCGGGCGATGAGCTTTTCCACGTCACCGTCGAGGGTGGCGGAAAACAGCAGGCGCTGACCGTCCTTCGGGGTGCGGTCCAAAAGCTTGCGCACCTGCGGTAGAAAGCCCATGTCCGCCATCTGGTCCGCCTCATCCAGGGCAGCAATTTGCACCGAATCGAAGGACAGCTTCTTCTGGTTGATCAGATCCTCGGCACGGCCGGGGGTGGCCACCAGCAGGTCCACCGGGGACGCGAGCGAGCGGATGTGGTGGTTGATGTTCACACCGCCCACAACATCGAGCACGCGCAGGCCGAGCGCGGCCGCGGGGTCCTCGAGGCGTTCGCGGATTTGCGAGGCGAGCTCGCGCGTCGGCGCCAGAACAAGGCCGCGCGGGTGGCCCGGGGTGCTCGGAGCGCCTGCGAGACGAGCCAGCATGGGCAGGCCGAACGTGAAGGTCTTGCCGGAGCCTGTCGGGCCGCGGCCCAGCACGTCCTTGCCGGCCAGCGCGTCGGGGATCGCCGCTTCCTGGATGGGGAAGGGCTCTGTGATGCCTTGCTTGCCCAGGACGTTGACAATGGCCCGGGGCAAACCGAGATCGGCGAATGTAGTCATTCAGTGCAGTCTACGCGGTCGGACGAAAGGGGAGAAGCCGAGCTAGTAGCTCAGTTCCTCGCGCTCGCCGGACCACGTGGTGTGGAACGTGCCCTCCATGTCCACGCGCTTGTAGGTGTGGGCGCCGAAGAAGTCGCGCTGGCCCTGGATCAGCGCAGCCGGCAGGCGCTGCGCGCGCAGCGAGTCGTAGTAGGACAGCGAGGACGCGAACACCGGCACCGGCAGGCCCAGCTGGGTTGCGGTGACAACCACGCGGCGCCAGGAATCGACCAGGCCCTTGTCCAGCTCGCCCTTGAAGTACGGGTCCAAAAGCAGCGACGGCAGCTCCGGGTCCTTTTCGTAGGCCTCGGTGATACGGTCGAGGAACTTCGCGCGGATGATGCAGCCGCCGCGCCAAATGCGCGCGAGATCGCCGGGCTTGATGTCCCAGTTGTGTTCCTGGGAGCCGGCGTTGATCTCGTCGAAGCCCTGCGCGTACGCCACCAGCTTGGAGGCGTACAACGCGCGCCGCACGTCCTCGACGAACGATTGCTTATCGACGCTTCCGGCCTCCAACGTCGTCGTCTCACCCGCAGGCAGACCGACCTCCTGGGCCGCCTCGCGCTGAGCCAGCGCAGACGACAGCGCGCGGGCGAAGACGGCCTCGCCGATGGCGGTGGTGGGAACCCCGAGGTCCAGCGCTTCCTTGACCGTCCAGCGGCCGGTGCCCTTCTGGCCGGCGGCGTCCACGATGACGTCGATGAACGGTTTGCCGGTGCGCGCGTCCACCTGGCGCAGCACCTCCGCGGTGATCTCGATGAGGTAGGAGTCCAGGTCGCCCTTGTTCCACTCCGTGAAGATGTCCGCGATCTCCGCCGGCTCGAGGCCCGCCGCGTAGCGCAGCAGGTGGTAGGCCTCGCCGATGACCTGCATGTCCGCATACTCGATGCCGTTGTGCACCATCTTGACAAAGTGGCCGGCGCCGTCCGGGCCGATGTGGGTCACGCACGGGGTGCCGTCCACCTTCGCGGAGATGTCCTCTAGCAGCGGCCCGAGAGTCTCCCAGGATTCCACCGGACCGCCCGGCATGATCGACGGGCCGCGCAGCGCACCCTCCTCGCCGCCGGAGATGCCGGCGCCGACGAAATGGCGGCCAGCTGCAGCGACTTCACGTTCGCGGCGGATGGTGTCCGTGAACAGGGAATTGCCGCCGTCGATGATGATGTCGCCGTCGTCCATGGCCTCCACGAGCTGCTTGATCACTGCATCTGTGGCGGCGCCGGCCTGCACCATGATCACTGCCTTGCGGGGGCGCTCCAGCGATGCGACGAAGTCCTCGATCGACTCGGAGGGGATGAAATTGCCCTCGTGGCCGAACTCTTCAACGACCGCGCGGGTCTTTTCCGGGGAGCGGTTGTAGATGGCCACGGTGTGGCCCTTGGACGCGAAATTGCGGGCAAGGTTGGAGCCCATCACCGCCATGCCGACAACACCGATTTGAGCGAGCTGGTCACCGTTGTGTTCTGCAGTCATACGCCGGATTCTACGCGGGGTGCGCCCGCTTTCGCCCGTAAGATTGGCCGGCATGGACATGGAGAAGAATCTGCGCCTGTACCGAGAGGTCATCGAGGCCCCTCTGACGGAAGAAGAGCTGTCCTACATCAATTCCGGCGAGTTTGATTTCGCCCAGACGCTGGGGTTGAAGCTGACGTACTGCTCCAAAGACCGCCTCGATGGGGCGCTGGAGGTGGAGCAGCGCCACCTGCAGCCCACCGGCATCGTCAACGGCGGACTGTACTGCGTGATCGGGGAGACGCTTGCCTCCATCGCAGCCGTGGCGGCGAGCGCGAAGCCTGCAGTAGGCATGAGCAACTACACCGACCTGCTCGGCAGCGTGCAGCTAGGCCAGACGATTCGCGCGGTGGCCGAACCCGTGCACGTCGGCAAGCGCACGCACCTGTGGCGCGTGGAGATGACAGCCGACGGCAAGCTGGCCGCCGTAACCAACCTGAAGCTGATGGTGCTGGACCGCTAGCTACAGCCAGTTGTTCTTGCGGAACCACCACCACATCGCGGAGATGGCCAAAAGCATGACCAAAAGCGCGGCGGGGTAGCCGTAGCGCGACCCAAGCTCCGGCATGTGCTCGAAGTTCATGCCGTAAATGCCCGCGATCAGCGTCGGCACCGCGGCCATGCCGACGACAGCGGAGATGGTGCGCATGTCCGAGTTCTGCTGCATGGTGATCTTGGCTACCGACGCATCGAGCAGCGACGTCAGACGCTCGTCGAAGCCGGACAGGCGGTCGCTGACGATCGTGGAGTTGTCCTGCACGTCCCGGAAGTAGGTGCGCAGGACCTTACGCATGAAGTCCTTGTTGCTGGTCAGGCCGTTACGCAGGGCAGGAGCGAGCGGATCGATTGCGTGCCGCATCTCCAAAATCTCACGCTTGTAGGTGTAGATCTTGTCGATGTTGATGGTGCGGCGGGGCGTGAACACCTCATTTTCCAACTCGTCCACGTCGTCCTCGAGCAAGTCGGCGACCTTGAGGTAGTTATCCACCAGGTAGTCCGACACCGCCCAAGCGACGGCGGTGGGGCCGAGCACGGCGAGATCTTCTTCGTCCTCAAGCTTTGGCGTGAGGTCCGGCAGGCGAGCACCGTGACGAATGGTGATGGCGAACTTTTCGCCGACGATCATCTGCACCTCGCCGGTGGAAATGATTTCGCGGGCGTCCGCGACCTCTTCATCGTCGCGGTAGGACACGGACCGCACAACCATGAACAGTTGCTCGTCGTGTCGCTCGATCTTCGGGCGCTGGTGCGCATCCACGACGTCGTCGACGACCAGGTCCTCGATGTCGAAGACCTCCGCGATCTTCTCCATCTGCTCCGTGGTCGGCTCTTTCAAGCTCAGCCACACGAAGGCGTTTTCGTAGCGCTCCACAACCTCGAGCGCGTGCGACATCCGCACATTGCCGGGCTGGCGCTTGCCGTCCACGAAGACGCGGCAGAAATCGATCTGGCGCTCGAGGGGGACCGGGATGCTGCGCGTGGGGGGCTGTACCTTCTTCGGTCGTTGACCCGGCATTGGAATACGTGGTGGCATTGCTTCAGCCCCCTTTCACTCGTGCGAGGGGCCGGTAGCAATGCAGGATCTTGGCGCTGCGGCGCAGTGGCCCCCGTGCGGCGGGAGAGTGCGCCCCTGGCGCGCTCGACAACTTAGGTAATACTACGCTGATCGCGACGGTTGTCTAGCGGGGGTGCGCCCGGGTGTCCACCCGGGCGAAAAGCCGCTAGAACACCGTCAGCCCGCGGCTGCGGAAGATGTCTCGCGCGTGCTCGACAGCCTCCGGGCTGGGGGGCTTGACGTCCGCCAGCTCATAATCCAGCCCGATCTTTTCCCACTTATCGGCGCCCATGTTGTGGAAGGGGAGCACCTCGACGCGCTCCACGGTGCCCTTCCAACGCGCGACAATGTCGGCGACGTTCCGGATGTTCTCTTCGCTGTCCGTCAGACCGGGCACCAGCACGAAGCGGATCCACACGGGCTTGCCTTTCGCATGCAACCGGTCGCCGAAGTCGATCGTCGGCTGCAGCTGGCGGGCAGTCACGTGCTCGTACGTTTCCGAATCGCCGGACTTCACGTCCAACAGGAACAGGTCGATATTGTCCAGGTCCTCGTCGGTGAGTCGCGCACCAAGAAAGCCGGACGTGTCGATCGTGGTGTGCACGCCCGCGTCGTGCACCGCCTTCAGCAGGCGGCGCGTGAACGCGATCTGGAACAGCGGCTCGCCGCCAGAGAGCGTGAGCCCGCCACCGGAAGCGCTGAAGACCGGCTTGTAGCGCAGCACGCGACGCACGACATCGTCGATACGCTCGAGCGTGCCTTCCTTCATTTCCATCGTGTCCGGATTGTGGCAGTACTTGCACCGCAGCGGGCAACCGGACAAGAAGATGGTCATCCGGGTGCCGGGGCCGTCGACAGCTGTGACCAGCTCCCACGAGTGGATGAGGCCGATTTCGCCCGTGCGGCGGGCCTCGAACAGCTCGGGGCGGGTGATCTCCAGGTCGTCGGTGGACAGTCCGCCTAAACCGGCAGCGACGCCGCGCACGCGCTCGCCCTGCTCGGGCGAAAGCGTGACGACGCCGCTAGTTCCGTCCTGCGCCATATATTAAGCGCCCTTGTGGAAGGTACGGGAGATAACGTCGCGCTGCTGCTCCTTCGTCAGCTTGACGAAGTTGACAGCGTAGCCGGAGACGCGAACGGTGAGGTTCGGGTAGTTCTCCGGGTGCTCCATTGCGTCCTCCAGCGTGGACTCGTCCAGCACGTTGATGTTTGCGTGGTACAGGCCAGAGTCCATGTGGTGAGCGGAACGGGAAGCCTTCATGGAAGCGAGGCGCTCGTCGAAAGTAGGGGTAGCCATGATGTTGTCTCCTTCAGAGTGAAAAGGTGGATGGGGAAGTCTTGGTTAGGCGGGGTTGATGACCGAGTCGGCGTTGTCCATGATGAAGCCTGCATCCAGGACACCGACCAGGTTGGTCACCTGCTCCTCCTTGTTGCGGCCCAAGCCCGTCGGAGTGATCGTGTTGGTCAGCGAGATGCCGTCCAGCGCGTCGTTGTAGTCGAGCTTGCCCACGGAGAGCATGGACGCGACCATACCGTGGTTGTCCGCGCCGTTCTCCGGGTTAGCGCCCGGTGCGAACGGGGTACCAGCCTTGTGGCCGGAGGGGAACGAACCGGTTGCCTTGCCGTAGACCACGTTGGAGGTGATGGTCAGCACCGACTGGGTCGGGATGGCGTCGCGGTACAGCGGGATGGCCTTGATCTTCTGCATCACCGTGTGCACCACCGTGGCGGCAATGTCGTCCGCGCGATCGTCGTCGTTGCCGTAGAACGGGAACTCGCCTTCGGTGATGTAGTCGACGACCAGGCCGGTCTCGTCGCGGACCGGGGTGACCTTGGCGTACTTAATCGCGGAGAGGGAGTCCGCCACGATAGACAGGCCGGCAATGCCGCAGCCCATGGTGCGGACGATGTCGGAGTCGTGCAGCGCCATCTCGATGGACTCGTAAGCGTAGCGGTCGTGGCAGTAGTGGATGATGTTCAGCGCTTCGACATAGGTGCCGACAACCCAGTCGAGCATCTCCTCGTACTTCTGCCACACCTCGTCGAAGTCCAGCGGGCCGTCGCCCTGGATCGGGGTGTGGTCGCCGTCGGTGACCTGCTTGCCGCTGACCTCGTCGCGGCCGCCGTTGATGGCGTAGAGCAGAGCCTTCGCTGCGTTGACGCGGGCGCCGAAGAACTGCATCTGCTTGCCCACCTTCATCGGGGACACGCAGCAGGCGATGGCGGCGTCGTCGCCCCACTGGCCGCGGATCTGCTTGTCAGACTCGTACTGCAGAGACGAAGTCTCGATGGAGATTGCGGCGCAGAATTCCTTGTAGCCCGCCGGAAGCTCCGGGTCCCAGAAGATGGTGATGTTCGGCTCCGGCGCCGGGCCGAGGTTACGCAGCGTCTGCAGCAGGCGGAACGAGGTCTTGGTCACCTGGTGACGGCCGTCCTCGGAGAAGCCGGCGTCGGACCAGGTTGCCCAGTACGGGTCGCCGGAGAAGATCTGGTCGTAGTCCTCGGTGCGCAGAAAGCGCACGATGCGCAGCTTGATCACCAGTGCGTCGATGATCTCCTGGGCCTCAACCTCGGTCAGGGTGCCGTTGGCCAGGTCGCGCTCGAAGTACGCGTCCAGGAAGGGGGAGAGGCGGCCAATGGACATGGCGGCGCCGTCCTGGCTCTTCACAGAGGCGAGGTAGCCGAAGTAGGTCCACTGCACGGCTTCCTTCGCGTTGGTTGCCGGGCCGGAGATGTCGAAGCCGTAGTCTGCGGCCATCTTCTTCAGCTTCTTCAGCGCCTTGATCTGCTCGGCGTGCTCCTCGCGGTAGCGTGCCCAGTGCTCAGAGAAGCCCTTCTCCACGGACGCGTCCTTGGCCTGCTGCTTTTCCTCGATGAGGAAGTCCACGCCGTAGAGCGCCACTCGGCGGTAGTCGCCGATGATACGGCCGCGGCCGTAGGCATCCGGAAGACCGGTGACGATGTGGGAGGAACGGGCTGCGCGGATGCGCGGAGTGTAGATATCGAAGACAGCGTCGTTGTGGGTCTTGCGGTACTGGGTGAAGATCTTCTTCACGTCCGGGTTGACCTCTTTGCCGGCCTCCTTGATGGCCTGCTCGACCATGCGCCAGCCACCGTTGGGCATCATCGCGCGCTTGGTCGGGGTGTCCGTCTGCAGGCCGACGATGACATCGTCGTCATCCGAGATGTATCCCGGCTTGAACGCGTCGATGTCGGCGGGGGTTTCGGTGTCGACGTCGTAGACGCGGCGCTCGCGTTCGACGGCGAGGTAGTTCTTGTCCAGGTAGTCCCACAGGCGCAGCGTCTTCTCGGTGGCGCCTTCGAGGAACGAAGCATCCCCGTCGTACGGGGTGTAGTTGCGCTGGATGAAATCGCGAACGTCGATGCGTTCCATCCACGGTCCCGGCGTGAAGCCTTCCCACGCGCGGTTTTCGGTTTGCGGCTCTGTAGAAACAGTCACAGTTGCACAGTCCTTCGGTAAAGCTTATGAGGATCTCTCGCGGCTGCACTTGCCCAATCAACATGCCCATGTACTTTCAAAGCGCGGGCCGCTCACACACGATTGTAGGGGACGTGAGAACAATAAAGGTAATACGATAGGTGTGATTCTTCCCACTCGAATGGTTACGCTCTAAGCGGGACGAAAAATGGCCCCGAGCCTGGGTAAACAGGTTCGGGGCCGGGGGAGAGGCGCGGCTACAGCACGCCCGGAAAAAGGCGAGGGACTACTTCTCGTTGTCCAGTTCAGAGACCTCAAGCTGGCCCTCAGTTACCGCCAGGTTGTGGCGGGCACGGGAGAAGGCGTTGGTGGTCCACTCGGTGGCAGCCACAAGACGGTTGCGGGTGCCAGTGAGGAAGGACAGGTGCACGCCCAGCCACATCAGCCAACCGATGAAGCCGGTGATCTCCACCTTGCCCATCTTCACCACAGCGTTGAAGCGGTTGATGATGGCCATGGAGCCCTTGTCGAAGTACTCGAACGGGTCGCGGCTCTCCGGTGCGACGTCGTGCTCGACCTGCTCCTTGATGATCTTGCCGACGTACGCGCCGGACTGGATGGCCACCTGCGCCACACCCGGGAGACGGTCGCGGCTCATCATGTCGCCGACGATGAAGACGTTCGGATCGTCGCCGACAGACAGGTCGGCGTTGACCGCGACCTTGCCCGCGCGGTCTGCTTCAACGCCGAGCTGGTCTGCGACCTGCTTGCCCAGCGGGGAAGCGGCCACACCGGCGGACCAGATCTTGGTCGGGGTGCTGATGGTGGTCTCCTGCTCGGACTTCATGTCCTTGTAGGTCACGCTCTCTGCATCCACGTTGGTCACCATCGCGTTGAGGATGACGGTCACGCCGGCCTTCTCAAGCTCGCGCTGCGCCTTCTTGCCCAGGCGCTTGCCAAACGGCGGCAGCACCTGCGGAGCGCCGTCAAGGAGGTAAATCTTGGCCTGCTCGGTGCTAAAGGAGTAGCGGCCGGAGGTGAACGCGCGGTGCGCCATCTCTGCCACCTGGCCAGCCAGCTCCACACCGGTCGGGCCAGCGCCGACGATGACGAAGGTCAGCTGGCGGTCGCGCTCTTCCGGGGTCTCGGCAAGCTCGGCGCGCTCGAAGGCGGCGATGAGGCGGGCGCGGATCTCAAACGCGTGGTCCAGCGTCTTCAGGCCCGGAGCGAACTCGGCGAAGTGGTCGTTACCGAAGTAAGACTGGCCAGCGCCGGCGGCGACGATGAGCGAGTCGTAGGAGAAGGTCGATTCCTTGCCGCCCTCGACGGAGGTGACGGTCTTCGCCTTCACGTCAACCGTTTCTACGGTGCCGCGCACGACGCGGACGTTCTGCTGGTTGCTGAACATCTGGCGCACGTCGCCGGTGATCTCACCGGAGGACATCAGGCCGGTTGCCACTTGGTACAGCAGCGGCGGGAAGAGGTGGTGGTTGGTGTTATTGATCAGCGTGATGTCGACGTCTGCATCTGCGAGCTCCTTTGCCGCGTTCACGCCGCCAAAACCTGCGCCCACGATGACGACGTGGTGGCGGCTACCTTCGGGGCGGTACACCTGAGAGGCCATGAGTGATATCTCCTCGGGTCAATGACGTAATTAATCGGAACGGCATACATAGTACGCGCCCGCCAGCAAACCGCGCGGCCAGGCTCCGCCGTGGCACTCCGCATCTGAGCTGCCGGCGCAGTAGCATCCGAGGAATGTCCGAGAGCACTCCCGCGAACACCCCAGCGCACCTACAGTCGGTCGATGCAGACGCTTGGCCGGGAGTGGCTTCAGTGCCGCAGCCAGGCAGATTACGCACGAGGCTTGCGGAGGCGGGCTTTGCCCGCGCGTGCGCGAAAGCGGGACTGTCCTTCGAGGGCGACGGCGCGGATCTCACGGTTGAGCGCGCGGAGGTGTTCCAGCGCATCGCCGCGAGCGGGTGGGTCGGGCTCGCGGAGGGCTACATGGCGGGAGAGTGGTCGACCGGGGGTTCGCAGCAGCTTGTCGACGTCCTCACGGCCCTCCTGCGCACCGGCTACCTCCCGCGCACCCGTAGGGTGGACGCGGTGCGGCCCGCGACACCGGGCGAGCTGCCGCCGGACTTGGTGGCCCATTTTTCCGGAGACGGGCTGAGCGCATTTCAGGGCCATTTTTCCACCGGCGTTGCCACCACTGAGCGCATGCGGGTGAAGTCGCACACCAAAGGTGCTGGTAGAGGCCGTGAACCTCGGGATCATTTCGTCGACGTGACGGAATTCGGGTCCCCGTTAGAGTCTGACCGCGCGGACCTGAAGGACGCGCAAACCCGCAGCGTACGAGCTATTTTGGACCTTTTGGGGGCGGGTGCGGGTACGCACCTGTTGGAGTATCCGTCCGGCGGCGGAGCGGTTGCTTTCGCCGCGGCAGAACGGGGCGCGACTGTAGATGCGGTCGTGCGCGACGCCCGCCTGTATGCGGCCATGCGCGAGCAGCTCGTGCTGGCAGGCACGGACGGATCGGTCACTGTGGACCGCATCGCGGAAGGCCCGGACGCTGTGGCAAAGCAGCGCCGCGGGGTCTATGACGCAGTTGTGAGCATGGAGATGCTGGAGACGATGCCACGGCGACAGCAGCGGCAGTATCTGCTCGCTGTGGACGCGTTGCTGGGCCAGGGCGGCAGAGCCAGTCTGCAAACCGTGGTGCGCGCCAAGGCGTACAACCGGACGGCGGATCTCGCGTTGGAGTCTCTGCGGGCGTACATCTGGCCGGGGTTGCATTTCACGACGGCTGCGGAGATCGGCAAGACGGTCGACCGCGAGACGGATCTGCGCGTTGTGGCGCAGACGTCGGCGCCGGAGCATCTCGCGGCGTCGTTGCGCCTGCAGCGCATCACGTTCGACGGCAAGCTGCGCGACGCGGCGGCAGACGGCTACGACGCCGTGTTCCGCCGCCTGTGGGTGTGGCAGTTCGCGTTACGTGAAGCGATGGCGCGGCTGGGGATGATCGATCTGGCTCAGATCACGTTGGCGCGGCGGAACAGGAGAGGCCGTCGCTAGGTAGGAGTCCAGCCACCAGAACCGTACTTGACATAATGTACATTATCGGACAGTTTTATACGATGGAACCATAAAAGGCGCCGAGCGCTCCTCGCACCCGACGCCCTTCCATATACCCCTTTTAACGTAACGTTACGTAAACAGGCCTATCTACTTGGTCATGTTGATGCGCACGTTGACTTCGCCTTCTTCGGCGATTTTCGCCGCGACGAGCTCCGGAGTCTCCACGCCGTAGTCCAAGCGGTTGATCGGAATGTCGCCCGCGACAATCAGATGGTCGCCCGAGCGCGCAACGTCGAACTCGTGCGTGATCTCGTTGGTCTCGCCGTGGATGGTCAGCTCGCCGGTGAGCTCCACGGTGCCCACGGTGCCGTCCTCCGGCACGGCGGACACGTCAGCCGGACGCGTGACCTTGAACGTCGCCTCCGGGTACTCGTCCGTGTGGAAGATGCGGCGGCGCACCGACGAGTCGCGCTTGTCGCTGTCGGACGACAGGTGCTGCATGTCCACGGTGATCTCGCCGGCGGTCAGCGTGCCCTCGGCAATCGTCGCGAAGCCTGTGACCGCGCGCGTGGACGCCGACGTGCTGCGGCGCTCGCCCGGCAGCACCTCTTCAAACGTGAAGCCGGCGGATGTGACGTTGTCGCCCGGGCGGTTGGTCACCTCCCAGTCGCCGTCGAGCTCTGTGGAGGCCGCGGTCACCTTGTCGGCATCGATGCCCTCCGTCTTGACGCCGCCGCCCTTGAACAGGGTCATCAGCAGCGGGATCATGGCTACCAGCACCGCCGCGACGATGAAAATGGATACGACAACGATCAGGGTTGTACGCGTCTTTGCGCTGGTTGCCGCACTTTTCTCCACCTGGAAATCACCTCAGCCTTTCGAGTTGCTGGGCCAATTCTACTAATTCGTCACAAAGCGGGGCCAAATCGTCAGGCTTCGCGCCTTCGGCGGCCGCCGTGCGGATATCCTCCGCGGCGCACCGCAGCGCGTAAAGCCGGTCTCGGTACTCTGCGACCTTGTTTCGGTTGAGAATCACCGCGTCCTCGTCAACCGACGTACCGGCCAGCATGGTGCGCTGTTCGTAGGCGCGCTGCTTGCAGGAGGGGCCGCAGTACTTGCGTTTCCGGCCGCGGCCGCGGTTCACGGGGATCTCCTTCCCGCACCAGGCGCATGTGGCAGTTTTCTTGGTAAGGGCACGTAATTTATCCGTCACAGTTACATATTCTATTACATGTGTAGATGAAACAAAAGTGCCCGGGAACAATTCGCAGAACTGCACCGTTATACTGGAGCGACTGAAAACAAACGGGTTGAAAAGGATGGTGAGTGCCATGGCTGATCGAGTTCTTCGCGGAAGCCGCATGGGCGCAGTCAGCTACGAAACGGACCGCGACCACGATCTCGCGCCACGCCAGATGGCGAAGTACCGCACCCCCAACGGTGAGGTGTTCGAGGTGCCGTTCGCTGACGACGCCGAAATCCCCGAGGAATGGATGTGCAAGAACGGTCAGGTCGGCACCCTCATGGAGGGCGAAGGCGTGGAGTCCAAGCCCGCCAAGCCGCCGCGCACCCACTGGGACATGCTGCGTGAGCGCCGCAGCATCGAGGAGCTCGATGTCCTGCTCGAGGAGCGCCTGGAGCAGCTTCGTAAACGCCGCCGCACCGCCGCCCGCATTGCCAAGGAGCAGCAGCAGGCCAACGAGAGCTAGCTGGCTTTACGACGGCTCACGCAAGTGCCCGCCCCCGCGAAACCAATTCGCGGAGGCGGGCACTTCCCTATTGTCGGCCGCTATTTCTTGCGCTTGCCGTCGAAGCCGAGCGCGTGGAGCGCCTGGCGGACGGTCTCCTCGCCCAAGTGGATCGCGTCGTTGACGTGGCGGGCGGCGTTAGCCTGGACTTTGCCCAAGTTGGCGTTGTCGATCTCGTGCTTCGCCACGGAACCGAACTCGCCGATGGCGTTGATGATCTGTTCGGGAGCGTCGGCGGCCTTGCGGCGGACGTCGGAAAGCTTCGAGTGCTCCACGGCGTAGACGAGCTGGCGGACGGTCTCGGAGGTGAAGTCCTTGACGAAGGTGGCCTTGTCCGCGGCGCCCCACTTGGTCACCTCAGCCAACGAGGCGGTGGCGAAGCTGGCGTCCAGCTTGGACTCGCCGAGTTTGCGGTCCTCGAAGGTGATTGGCACCTCGCGGATGTCGAAGCCCAGCTTGTCCACCTTGTGCGCGATCTCCACCTGGAAGATGTAGCCCTTGGTGGACAGCGAATCCAGGTCCAACTCTTCCAGCACTTCGCGCTTGAAGGCGCGGTAGCCTGCGGTCATGTCCGCTACGTCGGTGCCGAGGGCGATGGAGACGTACTGGTTGCCCAGCTTGGACAGCAGGAAACGGTTCTTCGGCCAGTTGACCACTTCCCCGCCCTCGATGTAGCGGGAGCCGATGGCCAGATCGGCGCCGTCATCCAGCGCGTCGAGAAGCCTGTGTAGCTCCTCCGGCGCGTGAGAGCCGTCGGCATCCATCTGTACCAGCACCTGGTAGTCGCGCTCCAGGCCCCAGTTGAAGCCGGCGCGGTAGGCGGCCAACAGGCCGTCCTTGCCGGTGCGGTGCAGCACGTTGACCTCGTCGTGGGCGGCGGCGAGGTCGTCGGCCTTCGCGCCGGTGCCGTCCGGCGAGTTGTCGTCCACGACGAGGATGTCCACGGCATCCTTCGTAGCCAGCACGCGCTCGACGATAAGCGGGAGGTTCTCCACCTCGTTGTAGGTCGGAATGATCACCAGAGTCTGGTTGGCCACGGCGCTAATTCTCCTCAGGTTTACGCTGTTGTTCTCCGGTAGGAGCATACCCGCGCTGCGACCGGCGCGCGGACACGGCTGCGGCAAGCATCAGCGCCACACCGGCGGCGACCATCAACCACTCCAAAACCTGCCCGAACCGCACCGCGGGTGTGGTGCCGGTACGCAGCGGAAGCGTCTCAATCAGATGCGCGGGCTCGAAGATCTCCGTTTGCTGCGACACGCGACCATCCGGGTGCACGATCGCCGAGACACCGGAGGTGGCAACAACCACCACTGCCCTGTCGGTTTCGATCGCGCGCATCCGGCTCATCGCCAGCTGCTGGTACGTCATGTCAGTGAAACCAAAGGTGGCGTTGTTCGTTGGCGTGGACAAAATCTGCGCGCCGCCACGCACCGCCATGCGGTAGGCTTCGTCCTCCGCCACCTCGTAGCAGGTGGCCACGCCAACTGGAATGCCGCCCATGTGGACCACGCCGTTGCCGTCGCCGGGCTTGAAGTCGCCCGCCAAATCCACCAGGTCGGAGAAGTTGCGGAAGAAATCGCGCATGGGCATGTATTCGCCGAACGGCTGCAAGAAGCGCTTGTCGTGGCGCTCCCCTGGCCCTGTTTCCGGGTCGAAGACCACCATGGTGTTGCGTGCGCCGACATCGTCGCGGGTGAGCGTGCCCACCAGCAACGGCGCATCCACGCCGCGCACCGCCGCACCCACCAGCGCCTCGGCCTCCGCGTCGACGAACGGGTTGACGTCGGATGCATTTTCCGGCCAGAACACCATGTCCAGCTCCTCGCCGGATTCGTCGGCCGCTTCCGCGAGCCGCAGGGTCTCGTTGACGTGGTTGCTCAGCACCGCCCGACGCTGCTCATTGAAATCCAGACCCATGCGCGGCACGTTGCCCTGCACGGCCCCCACGCGGGCCTGATCAACGGTGGAGCTGTCCTTTCCGACGTCGAGGTTTGCGATCAGCCCGACAGCCAGCGGCAGGATGATGGCGGCTGCGGCGGGGCGGCGGGACGTGGCGTCGAGAAGCGAAATGCACCCGACCGCCACAAGTACTGTGGCGACGGTGACCAGCGCGGGCCCACCCCAGGCCGATAGTGCCGCCAGCGGGCCGTTGATCTGCCCCCACGCCAGGCGCACCCACGCGAAGCCGCCGAAGGGCCACGAGGAGCGCACGAACTCGACAGCCAGGTACACCAGCGGGAACGCGAACGCGCCGTAGCGTAAGCGGGCCACCAACACGCCGAACGCGCCGGTGGCCAGCGCGTAAAGCGCCATGGTGATGGCCAGCGCGACATACGGCATGGCGCCGACAAACTCGCCGACCCACGGCAGCAAAAACAGGTAGCAAAACAGGCCATGTGTGAACCCGATCAGCGCGCCGAAGCGTACGGACGGGCGCTCCTGCGCCTCCCCCGCCATGCCCAGCGCCGCCGTGGTGCGTCTGGGCCACGGCACGAGTGTGAGCCACAGCAGCGCGATGCCGAGCACCGCGGCCCACCAATGGCCGATAGGTTCGTACGAGAGGTAAACCAGCCAGCCGGAAACGGCGGCGAGTCCGAAACGGAGAAACGCCGGCATTTAGCGCGTCCCTCCGGTGCTGTCGCCTGGGTCTTGTGGGCGCTCGGGGCTGTCCATGCGGTACCACTGCTCCAGCTCGTCGGCATCGATGACCTGCTCCTGCGGCTGCGCACCCGGCTGGTTGAAAGAGCCGTAGCTCGTCTTGAACTGCCCCATCGGGGTGGCGTCGTAGACACGCACGCCCAGGTTCTCCACCGCGGCGCGCGCCCGCTTGGTCATGGTTTTGCGGATCAACGCGCGCGTCGGCCCGAACACCAGCGGCAGGCCGATCAGTGAGGTGACAAAGCCGGGGATGACGGAAAGCGTCCAGCCGCCGATGAGCAGCGCGGAATCGCCCGCGAGCTTGCCCACGCTGGAGCGGCCGTGCGCGGCCTGCAGCAGCGAGTTGCGCAGCGCAATGCTGGCCGCGGCGCCGCCGGCGATCATGAGCACGAAAATCGCCAGAAGCGCCCAGCCAACACCGATGGCCTTCGCCACCAGAAAAAACGCGAGCGCTTCGACGAGGAAGTATGCGAGAAGAGGAATCGGCATGGCCACGAGGGTACCTGGCTTGGCCGCTACCTCGGCATGTGCCTCCACACCGGCCGCGGCACAACGCGCATGATCGCGGCGAGGACAGCCAGGCGCCGCGGGATCCACACCGTGGCACTCTTGCCACGCGCGGCGGCGTCCACCACCGAGTCCGCGACCACGTCCGGGGTCACCGACATCACTGCCGGTGTCATCCCTTGCGTCATCTTGCCGATGACGAAGCCCGGTCGCGCGAGGATGAGGTTGAGCCCGCTGCCGTGCAGGCGGTCCATCAGCCCTTGGCAGAACGCGTCCAGGCCCGCCTTGGTGGAGCCGTAGACGTAGTTGGCGCGGCGCGCCCGCCACCCCGCGATGGAGGAAAATGCGTAGATCTCACCGCGCGTCATCTCGTCCGCAAGCACCGTGAGCATGCTTACCTGAGCGAGGTAATCCACCGTGGCGATGCGGGCGGCCTCGCGCTCGTCGCGCTCTGCGAGATCCTGGTCGCCGAGGATGCCAAACGCCACGATTGCGGTGCTCACCTCGCCCGCCTCGCGGACAATGCGCCGGTGCGACTCCACGTCGGTGGCGTCGAAGTCGAGCGCGCGCACCGCGGTCGCGCCCGCGGCGAGCAAACGCTTCTCGACGTCCTCCAGTCCCCCGCTCCCCCTGGCCGCGAGCACGACCTCGCGGCCCTGGCAGACGCGTTCGGCGATCTCGCCGCCGATGTCGCTGCGCGCCCCGAGCAGGAGCACTGCGCCCTGCCCGGTAGAGCCAGGCCCGGTGGAGCCAGGCCCGGTCGAGCTAGGCATCGTCGCCGCCCAGCGTGCGGCGGGTGTGGTTGAACGTTTCGATGCCGCTTGCAGTCATGCGCACGATGTCCTCGATGCGCATGCCCCACTTGCCCGGCACGTAGATGCCGGGCTCGATGGAAAATGTCATATCCTCGCGCAAGACGATGTCGCCGCCGGCGACGATGAAGGGCCGCTCGTGGCCGGACAGGCCAATGCCGTGGCCGAGACGGTGGGTGAAGTACTCGCCGTAGCCGGCGTCTGCGATCACGTCGCGGGCCGCAGCGTCGAGCTCGCCGGCAGTGATGCCGGGCTTGGCGGCAGCGCACGCGGCGTCGAACGCGCGCTCCAGTACCGCGTAGGCCTCGAGGAAATCCTCCGGCGCCTTGGCCACATCGCCCACCACGTGGGTGCGGGTGCAGTCGGACTGGTAACCGGACGGCAGCGCGCCGCCAAGGTCCACCACCACAGGGTCGCCCTCTTCGAGGACGCGGTCGGAAAAGTCGTGGTGCGGGTTGGAGCCGTTTGGCCCGGAGCCGACGATGACGAACTGCACGTTCGCGTGTTCTTCAAGGATCAGCTCGTGCAGCTCATCGGCGATCTCGCGCTCAGTGCGGCCCGGCTGGAGCAGTTCGGCGGCGCGCTCGTGAACGCGGTCGATGGCGGTGCCGGCCTTCGCAAGCTCAGCGATCTCCTCGTCGTCTTTGACCATGAACAGTACCGCCACCGCGCCGGAGGCAAGCTCGGTCTCGGGCAAAAGCGTCTGCAGCGCGAAAACGTGGTCCGCGGTCAGAGAGCTGCTCAGCCCCACTGTGCCGCTGGCGAGGCGCTCCGCAACGAGCTTGTAGGGGTTGTCCCCGTCGCGCCAGCCGATCACTTCGACGTCTGGGGCGCCGTCCAGCCCCAGCGACTGGATGTCCGTCACCGGTGCCACCACGGTGGCACCGTCTGGCGCGATCACCAGCGCGGTGAGACGCTCGTGCGAAGAGGTCCAGGAGCCGGTGAGGTAGGCAAACTCCGCGCCGGTGCCAATGACCAGCCCACCCAAACCGCGCTGTTTGACCAGCTCGACGGCTTGCTTGCGGCGTTCGGTGTACACATCAGAGTCGAATGCAGTCATGCACGCCATGGTAGATCGCTAGCATCGTTGCCGTGTTGCCTGCCCTGTCCCGCTCCGTCGCCCGCCTGAGCGCACCCGGCGGCGGCTACTGCTCGGGCGCACTCATCGCCCCCGACATCGTGCTCACGTGCGCGCACTTCTTCCGCGAGCGCTCACATACAGGGGCGCAGGTGCGTATCGACGGCTCCGTGTTCCCCGTCGACAGCCTCCATACCGTGCCCGGCACAGACGTGGCGATTGTTCGTCTGCCTGAGAGGATCGATGCCACCCCGTTCGTGCTCGGGCCGTCGCCGCGACCGCTTTCCCGCACGCTCACACTCGGCTTCGGCGGCCAGGCCCGCAGCGTCCAGGCCCGCCCGGGCGTGTATTTGGGCACGCTGCCGGTGTCCTGGTCCAGGAAGCGCGTGACCCGCGTCCGGCCGGCTGGCCTGGTGTACGCCAACCCGCCGGCGGTGAAGGGCGATTCCGGCGGCCCTGTGCTGGTCGGTGGCAAGGTCATCGGGGTCCAGTCGCTCATCCTGGATCCGAGGGGCACCAACCTGCGCATCGCCACGGTGTCGCTGTGGCCTCGGGGGCTGGCTCGGTCGATGCGGGGGCTCTAGTTGCCGATTGCCACCACGCCGCGGCGGATGGCGTCCACAGCCCGGTTGGCGTTGTCCCGGATCTGGTCCGAGTAGCCGGTCTTTTTGATCTGCTCGAGCAAGTCGATCACCTGGCGGCACCAGCGCACGAAGTCGCCGGGGGTGAGCTCCGCACCCGATTCCGCAGCGGCAGCCAGGGCGTAACCCAGTGGTGCTCCGGCGGTCCACTGGTGGATGGACAGGCAGAACCCGGGATCCGGCAGGCGGGTCACGGGCAAGTTGTGGCGCTGTTCGTCTGAAACCAACTCACCGTAGATGCGCATCGTCTCATTCATCGCGTCAGCCATGGCGTCGGTGGCAGCCTCGGGGCTGCCGCCGGTGGCGCGGCGGTTTTCAAACACCACCATGGAGGCCACTCCGGCCAGCTCGGCCGGGTCCAGCTCGTCCCAAATCCCGCGCTTGAGGCACTGCGCCACCAAGAGGTCGGAGACGTTGTGGATGCGGGATAGGCGCTCGCCTTCGTCGGTGACCTGCGGTTCGCCGTCGTGAAGCTCGACGTAGTCCATCTCCGTGAGCAGCCCGATGATGCGCTCGAAGGTGCGGCCCAGCGAGTCGGTGGAGGTGTCCACGCGGCGCTCCAGCTTGGCCAGTGCCCGCTCTTCGCGGACGATCTCCTGGGCGGTGCGGGCCAACAGCTCCCGGTCCGCCGCCGGCCAGTCGTGCACCGGGTGGTTGCGGATGGCCTCGCGCAGCGCGGTGATCTTCTTATTCGGCCGCACCCGGGACTGCTCGCGCAGGCGCTTCGGGGCGTCGAAGTGGCCGCGGTGTAACAGACTCGCCACCTTTCGGGCGTGGCGGCGCGGCTGGTCCTGCATGTGGCGCGGCACCTTAATGCGGCCCACCACCAGCGGCGGGTTCTTGAACGTCGCGGCGTCGATGCGCCCGGACCAGCCGCGCTCTGTGGTCACCCAGGGGCGCGGGTCGTGCGGCTTGCCCGCGGGCTGCACCACGGCGGCAAGCTCTGGCTTGCGCTTGCTGGGCAGCGCGATGACCTGGCCCACTTGCAGCGAGCCGAGGATCTTGATGGTCTCGGTGTGGTGGCTGTCCAGGTGGTCGCGGCGGGCCTGCTTCTCCTCCTCAGACAGGTCCCGGCGCAGTTGCGAGTACTCGACCAGCTCGGCGGCTGCATCGTCGCTAGGCGGAGCGAATGCGGAGATATCGCGCTCGAGCTTGGTGCGCAGCGAGCGTACCTTCTGCTGTAACCGCTCGATGTCGCGCACCTCGCCGACCACCGAGCGGTCCGTCTGGAACTGAGCGAAGGACTGCTCGATCAGGCGGATCGAATCGTCGAAGCCGTTCATGGCCAGCATGTTGATGGCCATGTTGTAGCCGGGCTGGAACTGGGAGATCAGCGGGTACGTGCGTGTGGACGCCAACCCCGCCACCTGGTGGGGATCCATCGCGGGCGCCCACTGCACCACGGCGTTGCCGATGTGGTCGATCCCGCGGCGGCCAGCGCGGCCGGTGAGCTGGGTGTACTGGCCCGGGGTGAGGTCCACGTGCGCTTCGCCGTTGAATTTGACCATCTTTTCCAGCACCACGGTGCGTGCCGGCATGTTGATGCCCAGCGCCAGCGTCTCGGTGGCGAAGACGACCTTGACTAAGCCACGGACGAACAACTGCTCTACGATGTGCTTGAACGCGGGCAAAAGCCCTGCGTGGTGCGCGGCGAACCCGCGCATCCAGGCGGTGCGCACCTGGCGGAAGTTCAGCACCTCCAGGTCCTCTTCGGGGATGCCTTCCACGCACTCGTCGATAATCTGCTCGATCTCTGCGCGCTCTTCGGGCGTGGTCAGCTCCTTGCGGGAGCGCAAGCATTGGAACAGCGCGCCGTCGCAGCCCGCGCGGGAGAAGATGAACACGATTGCGGGCAGCATGTCCTGGCCCTGGAGGGCGGAGACAACCTCCGGTCGGCCGACGGGGCGCACCTTGTCCTGGCCGCGCGAACGGCCGCTGCGGGCGCGCGAGCGAAACCCTCTCCCCTCCTCGAAGTCGCGCCGGCCCTCATCGGAAGAGCCCGCCTCGATGCGCTCGATGGCGTGCTCGAGGCTGCGGTTGACCCGCCCGCCGGTGCCTGGTTCGAACAGCGGGAACATCTTGCGGCCGACCATCATGTACTGGCTCAGCGGCACCGGGCGGTGCTCGGAGACGATGACTTCGGTGTCGCCGCGCACCGCGTCGAGCCACTCGCCGAATTCCTCGGAGTTGGACACGGTGGCGGACAGGCCGATCAGGCTCACGGAATCGTCGAGGTTGAGGATGATCTCCTCCCACACCGCGCCGCGGTCCCGGTCCGCCAGGTAGTGGATCTCGTCCATCACCACGTGCGTGAGCCGGTCAAGCTGGGGCGATTCCGCGTACAGCATGTTGCGCAAGACCTCGGTGGTCATCACGACGATCTCGGCGGAACCGTTAATGCTGGTGTCGCCGGTGAGCAGGCCCACCGCGTCCTCGCCGTGCTCGGCGACTAGGTCATGGTACTTCTGGTTGCTTAGCGCCTTGATCGGCGTGGTGTAGAAGCACTTTGTGCCGCGGTTAAGGGCGAGCGCGACAGCGAACTCGCCGACGATGGTCTTGCCCGACCCGGTAGGCGCGCACACCAGCACGCCGCGGTCTTGCTCCACCGCCTGGCAGGCCTGGAGCTGGAAGTCGTCGAGAGCAAATGGCTTCGCCTCGGCGAATTCCCGCAGAAACGATGTACCAGGATCGGGGGAAAGCATGCCCCCTACAGTACGTCCCTGAAATCTGCTCCGCCCGCGTAGCCCCGCGGCGAGGAATTCTGCTGGCGCTCCGGCGCGCGCTGCACCGGCGCCGGGTGCGCAATCGGCTCCGCACCGATGCTGCTGGCGCGGCCCACTGGCGTCGGCGCCTCAATCGGGCCGGAGGCTTCCTCGTCGTCCAGATCCATCCAGTCGGGGCGCTCGCGCTTCTGCTTGCGGTCGTTCCAGCGACAGAACTGGAAGGCCATCTCCACCAGCAGACAAATGGAGATAGCCAGCGCCACCATGGAAAACGGGTCCTGGCCCGGCGTCATCACCGCAGCAAAAATGAAAATGCCCACGATGATCACGCGCCGTTTGCCTTTGACATGTTCGTAACGCAGCACACCCAACAGGTTGAGCATAATGATGATCAGTGGCACCTCGAAGCTGACGCCGAAGATGACGACGAGCGCGAGGAGGAAGTTGTAGTACTCCCCGCCTGTCAGCGCGGCGACCTGGAACTCGCTACCGATGGTCATCAGCACGTACAAACCCTGATCTAGCACAAAGTACGCCAGCAGCGCGCCGGAGACGAACAGCACCACCGCGATGGTGACGAAGCTGAACGTGTAGCGGCGCTCGTTTTTGTGCAGGCCCGGGGTGATGAAGTTCCAGATCTGCATCAGCCACACCGGTGAGGCGAGGACAAGCCCGGCGAGCGCGCCGACTTTCAGACGCAGCATGAACATCTCAAATGGGCTGGTGGCCAGCAGGCGGCACTCGCCGTCGCCGGTGAAATCCGCCCGGAGCTCGGACGGCAGGTTGCAGTAGGGGCCGCGGATGATCTCGCCCAGCGGCATCATGCGCGGCGGGGCGGCTTGGTACCAGATGAACCCGATGATGGTGCCCACCACAATGGCAGCGAGCGAAATGATGACGCGGCGGCGCAGCTCCTGGAGGTGCTCCACCAGCGACATCTCGCCGGTCGGGTTCTTCGGTCTCTTCGGCCTCTTGGGGGTTTTCGTGCGTGCCATCAGGCGGACTTAGCGCGGATTGTTCTCCGGGCGCTCCCAGAAGTCCGCCTCCTGGGCAGCGCTGCGGGTCTCCTGCGTCGGCGCGGCGTCGATTTGACGCTGCTGCGCCGGGGTTTCCGCCCCGTCTTCGTTGCGCATCTCCTTGACCTCGGACTTGAAGATGCGTGCGGAGCGACCCATGGAACGTGCCAGGTCCGGCAGCTTGTTTGCGCCGAACAGCAGCAGCACGAGGAAGATGACGATGATGAGTTCGGTCCATCCAATGTTTGGCATGGGTTGTCCTTTCCGAAAACGGTCTAACGCGCAGATTAGTCTAACGCCTCGAGCCCGCGATGCACGCGGGACATGGCCTCGTCGGCGAGTGCTGCTGGTTCGACGATGCGCACCCGGTCAGCCTGACTCAGGCAGAAGCGCACCAACCAGTCGACGCTGCCGTAGCGCATCGTGGCGGGGATCCACTCCCCTGCCGGTTCAGCACCTTCTTGGTCTTCCTCCGAAGGTTCCTCCAGCTCGATCTCCCAGTAGTCCGCCAGCCATGTGGCATCCGGGTGGATCAGCAGGCGGGCTTGGGCGCGGTCGGCCATGCCGAACGGGTCCGCTGGGTCAAAGTCAGTGTCGAAGTCGGTGCCGGTGGCGGCCGAAGGGGCGTCGAGAAGCTCGGCGCTTTGGATCCTGTCCAAGCGGAACGTACGCATCTCGCCGTGCTGCGCGGCGTGGAGGTAGGTGGCGCCGGACTGGTGGAACAGGCGCGCGGGGTCGACCTCGCGCTCGGTGACGGTGTCCGAGGATGCGGAGTAGTAAGTAATGCGCAGCTTGCGCTTGGCGACGAGCGCTTCGGCGACGGTGCCGGCGACACCGGCGTCAGCGGTGTGCTCCGCGTCGCCGACCGCCTGCGATTTGGTCACCGCGCGGATCTTCTCGGCGGCGGTGCGCACGGCGCGGCCGTCCACAAGTCCCGGCATGGTTTCCAAAGAATCCAGCAGGATCAACAGCGCGCTAGCTTCCGCGGGAGACAGGCGCAGCGGCGTGGTCATCCCCTGGTCGTCTTTGATGTTGACGCCCTTCCAGGAGTACTCCAGGTCGATCATCTCGCCCGGCCCGGTGCCCACGCCGGAGAGGAACAGCAGCTCGAAATCGTCGCGCACCTGCATCGGGTCCGCGCCCAGGTCGCGGGCGATCTCCATCGGGGTCAGCCCCGGGTGGTTCGAGGAATAAGCCAGCAAATTAAGCAGGCGCACCACGCGCTCTTGGCGCTTGAAGTCCACAGCCATCAGTTCTCCCCTTCCAGCGCTGTGCGCAGCAGCTTAACGACGTCCTCACGGACCTCCAACGGCTCCACCGCGAGCACGTTTCCGGCGAGACTGGCGATGGTGCGCACGGCCCAGTCGCGGTCCACGCCGCGCAGCGTGATGGTGTCGGTGTCAGCGGAGGTACGGGAGCCGCGCTGGGCGAGCTCCTCGCCGGTGCCGTGGGTGACGGTCACGGTGGCGTCGATAAGCTCGCCGCGCAGTGTTTCCTCCACCAGCGCCTGCAGGTCGCCGGCACGCTCGTGGAACGCGTCCGAGTGGCGCACCTTCTTCAGCCGGGAAACCTTTTTCAGGCGGAACACGCGCACGTCGTCGCGGTCGATGTCGTAGCCGACGAAGTAGGCGCGGTTGTTCAGGGAGACCACGCCCCACGGGTCGGCCACGCGGCGCTCCGGGTCCTTGCCAGGGGCGCGGACGAAGTCGAAGGAGATGCGCTGCTTCGCCTGCACGCACTTCACAATGGCGCGCAGCGTATCGGGGCGCAGCTGGAAGATGTCGTTGGATACGTTCATCAGCGCCGGCGCGTCCATGGAACGCGTCGCCCCAGAGGCGGCGAGTTTGGTCCAGCCGGAGCGGGCGAATTCGCCGAGCGACCCCGGCTTGCTCAGGTCCGCGGCAAGGCCCACCACGGAGGCCTCCTCGGCGGTGAGGTCCACGGCCGGCAACTCGTAGAGGTCCTTGACCACCCACACTTCGCCGTCCTGGTAGCGCGCGGGCACGCCGAGGTCGCGCAGCTCGCGCACGTCGCGCTCAATCAGGTGAGTGGCGGCGTCGCGGGAGCGGCCGCCATAGCCGTCCACGTGCTTCTGCACCCAGGTGACGTCGCGTTTTGCGGGCGAGGCCAGCAAGGCGAACGTGAGCCCGACTTGGCGCACGACCATGTCGTTGTCGTTGGCCACAGCGACCTACCCTTCTTCGGTTTCCTGCGCCCGCACCCAGCTGATCAGGTCGGCTGCGGCATCGTCCGTGGTGGCGAACGGGTCCTGCAGCTCCACCGTGCGGGGTTCCGGGCGGTTGACCTTCAAGTGCACCCAGTCGACATTATGCGCAAGCCCCCGCTCGCGCACGGCGGAAAGGAACTCGCCGCGGATGGCGGCTCGCGTAGTCGCTGGCGGGTTGTCCACCGCCTCCTCAATGGCGGCGTTGTCGATCCACCGCGCCGCGAGCCCCTTGCGCTCCAGTACGTAGAACAAGCCGCGATCGGGGTTGATGTCGTGGTAGGTCAGGTCGATCTGGGCGAGCTTCGGGTGGTCCCAGCCGCAGCCGAGGCGGTCCTTGAACTGGGTGAGCAGCTTGCGTTTGATCACCCAGTCAATCTCCGTGTCTACGCCCGAGAAATCCTGCGTGGCAATGGCGTCGAGCACTCGGGTCCACAGGTCCACTACTCGGGCCATCTCCTCGTTCGGCGTTCCCTCGTCTGGACGCTGCTTCAGCCAGCGCTTTGCGGCTTCGAGGGTGCGCTGCTGCACCTCGAGCGCGGTGACGGTGCCGCCGGAGGCAAGGGTGAGTTCGGTGGCGCCTGTGGGGTCGGCGGCGATGTCGCGGATGTGCGCGATCGGGTCCGCAAGCTCCATGTCCGGCAGGTCGAAGCCGGCCTCCAGCATCTCGATGACCAGCAGCATCGAGCCGACCTTCAGTGCGAAGGTGGGCTCGGACATGTTGGAATCGCCCACGATCACGTGCATGCGGCGGAAGCGGTGGGAGTCCCCGTGCGGCTCGTCGCGGGTGTTGATGATCGGCCTGGTGCGCGTGGTGGCCGACGAGACGCCTTCCCACACCTGGTCCGCGCGCTGGGAGATGACGAACTTCTCGCCCGCGATCTTGCCGGCACCGCAGATGAGCTGGCGCGTGATCAGAAACGGCAGCAGTTGCTGGCCGAAGGACTTCAACGCGAGCTCGCGGCTGATCAGGTAGTTCTCGTGCGCGCCGTAGGAGTTCCCGCGCGAATCCACGTTGTTTTTGAACAGGTAGGTTGAACCCGCGAAGCCGTCGTTACGCAGCGCCTTGTCGCACTGCTGCGACAACCGGTGGAAGATCCGCTCCCCCGCCTTGTCGTAGGCCAGAAGCTGGCTCAGCGAGTCGCACTCCGCGGTCGCGTATTCCGGGTGCGAGCCCACGTCCAGGTACAAACGCGAGGCGTTGGCGGTGAACACGTTGGAGCTGCGGTGCTGCGCGACCACCGGGCGAAACAGGTAGCGCGCCACCTCCTCGGGCGTGAGTACCTGGCGTGAGCCGTCGTAGGCGGCCACGCCGAACTCCGTTTCCACGCCCATGACGCGGCGCGGGTAGCTGGTTGCCAGCTTACTGCCCGCCCTTCTGCACAAACGACTTCACAAATTCCTCCGAGTTGGAGTCCAGCAGCGCGTCGATCTCGTCGAGCAGGTCGTCGGTGCCGGAGGTGTTGATCTGGGCCTGGCCGGCAGATTCCGCGGCGACGTCCTCGCCGTGGTTGTCCCCGCCGCCACCGGAAGCGTGTGTCTGTTGCGTAGCCATAGATGCAACCTTAGCGCTCTGGAGCCAGCCCGAGGCCGGAAAGCAGCTCGCGTGTTGTCGCAGATGTTTCGATCAGCTCCCCCACGTCCGCCTTGGTGTGGCTGCCCAGCAGATCCAGCGGCACCCGGTAGAGCTGCCCGTCCACGGTGAACAGCATGGACTGCCAGTTCGAGGCTGTTAGGTCCTCGGCGAATTTCTCGCCTGCACGCCCCCGGAAGTAGGCGCGGGTGTCCTCCGGCGGGTGGACCGCAGCTTCCGCGATCTTCTCCGCGCTGACCATCGTGCGCATCGCTCCCTTGCGCACCAGCGCGTGGTACAGGGAGCTTTCGGGGTCGATGTCCGCGTACTGCAAATCAATCGCCTGCAGCTTGGCCTGGGTCGCCCCGCGCTGCTCAAACCTGCGCACCAGCGCCCACTTCGCCGTCCAATCCAGCCGGTCGGCGGTGGACAGCGGGTCGCGCTCGAGGTCGTCGAGGACTTCGCCCCACATCTCGAGCACTTGCTTATCGACGTCGCTCCGCACTGCACACCTTCTCCTGTATTCACGGAGGATGGAGATCGCGGTCAACCTTTGGCCGTCGAGAAGCTCGAGCTCATGTGTGAGCGTGGGATCGTGGCTGACCGCCTTAATCTCTTCGACCGGGTTTTTCAGGCGCAGGTCCGAGAAATCCACGCCGGCCTCGATGGCGTCGAGCACGAGCGAGGTCATGCCGAGTTTGAGGAAATTGGAGAACTGGCTCATGTTTGCGTCCCCCACGATGACGTGCAGGCGGCGGAAGTCCTCCTCCGGTGCGTGCGGCTCGTCGCGTGTGTTGACGATGCCGCGGTTGAGCGTGGTCTCCAGCGAAACTTCCTGCTCGAAGTAGTCCGCGCGCTGCGAGATTTGGAAGCCCGGTGTCTCCGACTCCTGGCCGATGCCCACACGTCCCGCGCCGATGATGACCTGGCGGGTGACGAAGAACGGGATCAGCGCCTGGGTGAGGCTTTCAAAGTTGGTGTGGCGCGAGTACAGGTAATTCTCGTGGCTGCCGTAGGAGCGGCCCTTGCCGTCGACGTTGTTTTTGTAGAACTTCAGCGGCGGGCACGGCTCGTGCTTAGCCAGCACGGAGACCTGCTGCTCCCACAGCTCCCGGATGCACGCGGCGGCGTCGTTGAGGACGATGTCGCCGGCGGCATCAAAGACCATCGCGTCAAACGCGTTCGAGCACTCCGGGCTGGAGTACTCCGGGTGCCCGTGGTCGACGTAGTAGCGCGCGCCGTTGGTGGTGACCACGTTGGCCACTCCGATCGCGTTCGCGTCCACGACCGGCACGCTGCGGTAGCGCTGCAGGTCGAAGCCGCGCGTGTCCTTCAGCGGCGCTTCCTCCGCATAGTCCCAGCGGGTGCGGGCCTGGGTGCGCAGCGCCGCGTAGGCAACCACCGCGTGCGTGGAGGTGACCAGCGGGCTGATCTGCGGGTTGTCCGGGCAGGTGATGCCGTACTCCGTCTCGGTTCCCAAGTAACGCGTCATAGGTGACGAGCCTACAGGCGTGCCCGTGTTTGGAAGATAATACGATCGGACGTATTTTATTTAGTTATGACTTCCTTACCACGGCTCGGTGTGTCCGCGCCGCAGACCGAGCGCAAATTCTTCGGTCAGCCCTGGGGGCTGGCCAACCTCTTCGGCATTGAGCTGTGGGAGCGCTTCAGCTTCTACGGCATGCAGGCATTGTTGGCCTACTACATGTACTACTCGACGACCGAAGGCGGCCTCGGCATCGGCGAGCCCACCGCATTGAGCTTGGTGGGAGCCTACGGCGGCTTCGTGTACATGATGGCGCTCGTCGCCTCCTTCGTGGGCGACCGCATTCTCGGCACTGAGCGCACGCTGTTCTACTCGGCGATCCTGGTCATGATCGGCCACGTCGTGCTCGCCCTCGTTCCGGGCGCTGCGGGCCTGGCCATTGGTCTGGTGTGCGTCGGCATCGGCTCCGGCGGCGTGAAGACGGCGACCCAGGTGGTGCTCGGCGACCTGTACACCCGCGAGGACCCGCGCCGCGACGCAGGCTTTTCCATCTTCTACATGTCCGTCAACATCGGCAGTCTGCTCGGCCCAGCGATCACGGGCTGGGTGTGGGGCAAAGCCGGCTTCCACTGGGGCTTCGGTCTGGCCGCCATCGGCATGGCAATCGGCCTGGTGCAGTACATACTCATGCGTAAATCCACCATCGGCGCCGCCGGTGCCGAGGTGCCCAACCCGCTGCCGCGGTCGAAGTGGGCACCCCTCGGTTTTGGCGCTCTGGCAGTTGCCGCGATCGTGGTCGGTCTGCTCACCACGGGCATCCTGCCGCTGGACTTGTTGAGCTGGGTCGTCTTCGCCATCGCCCTTGCTGCGACGGTCATCCTGCTGTGGGAGATGTTCGCCTCCGACAAGGTCACCGCCCACGAGAAGTCGCGCCTGACCGGCTACATCCCACTGCTCGCCGGGTCCGTCGCGTTCTTCGCCATCTTCCAGTCGCAGTTCACCGTAGTGGCGCTGTACACGGATCAGCGCGCTGACCTGTCCTTCTTCTGGACTGAGCTTGAGCCCTCACAGGTGCAGTCCTTCAACCCGCTGTTCATCATCATCTTCGCGCCGATCTTCGCCACCATGTGGACGAAGCTGGGCGAGCGCCAATGGGCGTCTGCCACGAAGTTCGGCGTGGCCAACATCATCATCGGCCTGTCGCTGTTCTTCTTCCTGCCGTACGTGGGCAAGGGCGAGAACTCCACCCCGCTCGCGGTGCTGGTGCTGATCCTGTTCCTGTTCACCATGGGCGAGCTCCTGCTGTCGCCGGTCGGCAATTCCCTGGCGACGAAGGTCGCCCCGGTGGCGTTCAAGTCGCGCCTGTTCGCCGTGTGGCTGATGTCGGTGTCCATGGGCACCGCGCTGTCCGGCGTGCTCGGCTCGCTGTACAACCCGAACGACGCCACCGCGGAGCGCACCTTCTTCCTCACGCTGTCCGCGATCACTATCGTGCTCGGGTTGGTCCTCATTGCGATCAGCCGTTGGGTCGTGCGCAAGTTTGGGGACGTGCGCTAGGCGGAGCTTGCGTCGCAAAGCTAAAGCTCGTTACTCGCACCTCGTCTATCAAAAACGAGGTGCAGGTAACGAGCTTTACGCGTTGAATGCCCTACCAGCCGCGCTCGGCCAGGCGGTGCGGCGCGGGAAGGTCGGCGACGTTGATGCCCACCATCGCCTCGCCCAGGCCGCGGGAGGCCTCGGTGACCACCGCGATGTCGTTCCAATTCTTCGTTGCCCTGACCACGGCCTTCGCGCGAGCTTCCGGGTTGCCGGACTTGAAGATGCCGGAACCAACGAAGACACCGTCCGCGCCGAGCTCCATCATGAACGCGGCGTCAGCCGGAGTGGACACGCCGCCGGCCACCAGCAGTGGCACCGGGAGCTTGCCATGCACCGCCACGTAGGCCACCAGCTGGTACGGCGCCTGAAGCTCCTTCGCCGCGACGAAGAGCTCGTCGCGGTTGCCGTTCCAGATTGCCTGCAGCGACGCGATCTCGGCCTTGATGGTGCGGATGTGCTTGGTTGCCTCCGAGACGTCGCCGGTGCCGGCCTCGCCTTTCGAGCGGATCATCGCCGCGCCCTCGTTCACGCGGCGCAGCGCCTCGCCGAGGTTGGTCGCGCCGCAGACGAACGGCACGGAAAAACCGCGCTTGTCAATGTGGTTGACGTAGTCGGCCGGGCTGAGCACCTCGGATTCGTCGATGTAGTCCACACCCAGGTGCTCGAGGATCTTCGCCTCCACCGCGTGGCCGATACGCGCCTTGGCCATGACCGGGATGTCGACGGTCTCGATGATGCCCTCGATCAGGTCCGGGTCCGACATGCGGGCCACACCGCCCTGCGCGCGGATGTCGGCCGGCACGCGCTCAAGCGCCATGACTGCGGAGGCGCCGGCGTCCTCGGCGATCTTGGCCTGCTCGGGCGTGACGACGTCCATGATCACGCCGCCGATGAATTTCTGGTTCAGCTGTTCTACATCAGACATACCGCTTAGTCTGCCCCGGCAACTGGTAGATTCCAAGTGCCAGTTCCGTTTAGTTTCTTTGGACCAGTTGATGCTGCTGCATATCTCCCGCGACCACCCAACGCCCATCCCCGCGCAGATCGCCGCAGGCATCCGCGACGCCGTGGCTACAGGCGCACTTTCGCCTAACGACGCCATCCCGTCCACCCGCGCCCTGGCCGAACAGCTCGGCGTCTCCCGCGGCAGCGTGGTCACCGCGTACGACCAGCTCGAAGGCGAGGGCTACCTGCTAACCAGCCAGGGAGCGCCGACGCGGATCCACCCGGACCTCACCGTGGCCGCGCCCCTGCCAGAGCCCACCTCCGGCACGCCCGCCCGCACAACCCCGAAGGCCTGGATCTCCCTGAAGCCCTCGCCCGGCAGCGCGGGCACCATCCGCCCCGCCACTTGGCGAAAGGCGTGGCGCGAGGCCGCCGCGGAACCCGGCTCCACCGTGGACAAGTCCGGCGAGCCCGAGCTGCGCCACGCCGTTGCCGAGCACCTCCGCCTCGCGCGCAGCATGCGCGTGTCCCCGGACCAGATCGTGGTCACCGGCGGTTCTCGCGAAGGCCTCATGTGCATTCTCTTCGCGCTTGGTCCAAACCTGCGCGTGGGCGTGGAAGACCCCGGGCACCCGGGACTGCGGCGCGTGATCCCGCTCGGCGGCCACGAGGTCGTGGAATGCGCCACGGACACCGACGGCGTCGTGGTCGACGCTCTCCCAGACTCCCTCGACGCCCTGCTAGTCACCCCGTCGCACCTCTACCCCTTCGGCGGCGCCATGCCCGCCGCCCGCCGCGTGGAGCTGCTCGAGTGGGCCGCGCGCACCGACACCGTGGTAATCGAAGACGACTTCAACACCGAACTGCGCTACCGCATATCCCCGCAGCCGGCGCTGTCCTCGCTGGCCACCCGCGCGGACGTGCTCACCCTCGGCACGTTTTCCACGCTGCTGTCCCGCGAACTCGCCGCGGGCTACGTCGTCGCCTCACAAGCGACCGCCGAGGCGCTACGCGAGGTCCGCAGCGTCCTGGGCATGCCGGTCTCCTCCGTCACCCAGCGGGCGATCGCGCATTTGCTTAACGACGGCGTCGCCCGCCGCGCATCCCGCGCCGTCCACCGCGGGCTGGCGCAGCGACGCGAGGTGCTGAACCAGCGGCTGGTTCCGCTCTTCGACGGCGCCCGGCTCGCGCCCGGCGACGGCGCGGACCTCACTGTGCGCTTTGGCACACGCGAGGAGCGAGATGAATTTGAGAAACGCCTACTTAAAGCCGGTATTGAATCCGGGCACGAATCCACCTTGTGGACCAACAGCGGCGACGGTTTGGTGCTGAGCTTCGCGCACCTCAGCGCTGGTGATTTCGGTGTTGCTGTCGACACAGTTGCGCAGACGCGCGCTACCCTGGGCCGAGCCCAGACGTGAAGCGAAAGAGGGAACGGATATGGACGAGGCAATAAGCCTGGCGAGTCAACACTTTGACGTCGTTGTCGTTGGAGGCGGATTCGCCGGGAGCGCGGCAGCGATCAATCTCGCTCGGGCGAACCGGAAGGTGTGCCTGGTGGACGCGGGCACGCCTAGGAACCGCAACAGTGAGCACATGCACGGCGTGATCGGTCTCGACGCAGCGAATCCCTCCGCACTGCTTGCCCGCGGCCACGCCGAGTTCGTGTCGTATGGGGGCCTTCTTATCGACGGACGCGTAGAAACGCTGGAGCCCATGACCGCGGGTGATTGGTCCGTGAAGCTCGCGTCGGGCGAAGCATCGACGGCTTCGCAGGTGCTCGTTGCAACCGGAATCACGGATGTGCTCCCCGAGGTCCCCGGGTTGAGCGAGATGTGGGGAACCCGTGTCTTTCACTGCCCCTACTGCCACGGGCACGAAGTCAACGGCACAAACCTCGGCGTCGTCGGAGGCAAGAACCCAGGGTTCACCACCAGGATCGCAACGTTGCTGACCAAGTGGGCCTCCAGCGTCGCGCTTTACTCCAACGGGATGGACCTGAGCCCAGAGCAGCGCGAACGCCTTGAACAGCGTGGAGTAGCTCTCGTCGTCGATGAGGTATCGCGAGTTTCACCAGCCACTGACGACGACCACGCCGTCGAGATCACCACTGGCTCCGGGCCGATTCGCTATGAAGCCTGCTTCACCGGTCCGGAGTTCAAACCGAACGACGAACTCCTCCGGGATGCTGGCTGCACTGTTGCAGATGGCTGGGTCCAGGTTGAGGGAGGCAAGACCTCGCAGCCTGGACTGTGGGCGGTCGGCAACGTCGTTAGCTCGCCGGATCAGGTCTCTCAAGCGCTCGGATCGGGTGCCGCCGTGGCTATCGCCATCGACCAGCATCTCTTCGACCAGCGCTAAACGAAGGTCAGCGCCGTTCCTAACCGATAACCTCCGCGCCAACGACGCGTTTTCCGTGGCGGCCGGTGATGCGTGCCCACTCGTCGGGATTGGCGGTGTTCGGCATGTCCTCACTCTCGTCCTGCTCGGCGCGGACAGCCTGGCGCAGGTGCTCTTCGGTCAGGCCCGCGGTAGATACGCCCGAGAGGTGGTCCTTGATCGCCAACTTCTTGGCGCGGTCCACCACGTTGGCGATCATCGCGCCGGAGACGAAGTGGTGGTAGTGCAGGGTTTCGGCGGAGCCGTCGACAAGCTCTAAGCGTACAAAGGGGCGCGGGGCGAACATGGCGTCGGCGGTGGCGTCGATAAGCACCTCGCGCGGGGACGCGAGCGGGACCTCGTCGGTGATGTAGCGCGCGAGGATGTCTTTGGCCTCGTCCTTGTTGGGGCGGGAGACGCGGATTTTGATGTCCAGGCGGCCCGGGCGCAAAATCGCCGGGTCTATGAGTTCCTCGCGGTTGGTCGCGCCGATGACGATGACGTTGGCGATGTCCTCCACGCCGTCGATTTCGGTGAGCAGCTGCGGCACTACCGTGGTCTCCATGTCGGAAGATACGCCGGAGCCGCGGGTGCGGAAGATGGACTCCATCTCGTCGAAGAAGACGATCACCGGGTTGCCTCCGGCGGCCAGTTCCCGGGCGCGCTCGAAGATCAGGCGGATGCGGCGCTCGGTTTCGCCGACGAACTTGTTTAAAAGCTCGGGGCCTTTGACGTTGATGAAGTGCGCCTGTCCCCCGTCGCCGATGCGCTGCGACAGCGAATTCGCCACTGCCTTGGCAATGAGCGTCTTGCCGCAGCCGGGCGGGCCGTACAGGAGCAGGCCCTTCGGCGGGCGCAGGTCGTAGGCCTGGTAGAGCTCCGGGTGGGAAAACGGCAGCTCCACGGAATCCTGGATGGTCTCGATCTGGGAGGCCAAACCGCCGATGTCCGCGTAGGTGACGTCCGGGACCTCGTCGAGGGAAAGCTGGTTGACCTCCGTTTTCGCGATGCGCTCAAACGCGTAGCCGGCAGAGGCGTTGACCAGCACCGTGTCGCCGGCGCGGGCGGATTCGCGCAGCGGCTCGGCGAGCATGACGATCGATTCCGCGCCCTGCTGGTCCGCCACAATCGCGCGGTCTTCGCCGACGCGCTCGACCATGGTGGCCAACTGCCCGGTCGGATCGAACCCGCATGTCTCCACCACGATCGTGCCTTCGCCCAGTCGCACCAGCGTGCCGGGAACAAGCTTGGATGGATCCACCAGCGGCGACACCTTCAGCCGCATCCGGCGGCCGGTGGTGTGCACCTCCGCCTCCCCGTCGCGGGGCGCGGGTGCGAGGAAAATCCCGTACGTCGATGCCGGCTCGTTGAGTTCCTCGACCTTCGCGTACAAGTCGTTGAGCTTGTCGCGGCTGACCTTCAGCAGCTCAGCGAGCTTCTCGTTGCGCGACCCGAGATCGCGGTTCTTCCGCTTGAGCTCGCGCAGCTCCGGTCCGAAAGCATCGTCGTGGATTTCAGGCATGCGTTCGAGCCTACATAGGAGCGGGAGGCTTATCGACGAGCTTTGCGCTGCGGCCGCGGCGGCGTCACCCCGTCCGCAAGCCGGCGCGTCCACACGAGGAATGCCGTGTGGGCGTTCATGCGGTGCTCCGGGCGCGTGGCAAGGCCGTCGACTTTCCACTCGCGCAGCAGGGTTTCCCACGCGCGTGGCTCGGTGAAGCACTTCGCCTCGCGGATGGCCTCCATGATGTTCATCAGCTGCGGCACGGTAGCCACGTACGTCATGAACACGCCGCCCGGGATGAGCACGTTCTTCACGGTGTCGATGAAGTGCCACGGCTCCACCATGTCCAAGATGACGCGGTCCACCTGGCCGTCCAGATCTTCCGGGGTGACCTCGCCGAAGTCGCCGAGGCGCGGGGTCCACCACTCCGGCTCGCCGCCGAAGTAGTCTGCGACGTTGTCTTTGGCGAACGCCAGGTGGTCGTCGCGGATCTCGTAGGAGTAGACGTGGCCCTCCGGGCCCACCGCGCGCAGCAGCGACATGGTCAGCGCGCCGGAGCCTGCGCCCGCCTCGAGCACCCGCGCGCCCATGAAGATGTCGCCCTCGACCAGGATCTGGGCAGCGTCCTTCGGGTAGATCACCGCGGCGCCGCGGGGCATGGACAGCACGTGGTCCACCAGCAGGTGGCGGAAGCACAGGTAGTCGGAGCCGAGCGTCGACTTCACCACGGTGCCCTCATCGGCGCCGATGATGTCGTCGTGGCTGACTATGCCTTTGTGCGAGTGGAACTGCCCGCCCTCTTTGAGCTCGATGGTGAAGTGGCGGCGCTTCGCGTCTGTGAGCTGCACCTTGTCGCCTGGCTGGAACGGTCCCGAATACATGGCGGTAAGTATGCCCTACTGCGCGGCCGCATAAAAAGCCGTCAGCGCGCGCACGAAGTAGTCCATGTCGTCCACGCCGCACAGCTCGCGCGCCGAGTGCATGGACAACAGCGGCACGCCGACGTCCACCGTCGGCAGGCCCAGGCGTGTCGACGAAATCGGCCCGATGGTGGACCCGCACGGCACCGCATTGTTGCCGACGAACGTCTGGTGCGGCACGCCCGCCGCACGGCAGGCCAGGATCCACTCCGTCTCCGTGGCGGCGTTGGAGGCGTAACGCTGGTTCGCGTTGATCTTCAGCACCGGACCCTTGTTCACCAGCGGGTGGTGGGTGGGGTCGTGCTTGCCCGGGTAGTTCGGGTGCACCGCGTGTGCCGCGTCGGCGGAGACCTGGATGGAGCCCGCGATGATCTCAGCCGGGTCGCCGAAGCCTTGCGCCACCTTGGTCAGCACGCGCTCTAGCAGCGGGCCTCCGGCGCCGGCGGTGGATGCGGAGCCGACCTCCTCGTGGTTGAACGCGGCGAGCACCAGGATGTCTTGCGCCTCGTCCTTGGCCGCGAGCATCGCCTCCATGGAGGCCCACACGCTGGTGAGGTTGTCCAGGCGGCCAGCCGCCAGCAGGTCGCCGATGACCTCGCCGCGCTGCGCATCCGCGGTGATCAGCTCGTGCGCCACCACGTCTTCGGCGTTGATGCCCGCGGACTCCGCCGCCAACTCCAGCAGCGGACGGTCCACGCCCAGGATGGGCTGGGTGTGCACCTGGCGGTCGATCTCCGGCATGTCGCCGCGGTAGAGGTGGATGGCCAGATTCGGCACGCGCGCGACCGGGCCGGTGTTGACCAGGTGCTCGGTGCGGTCCGCGGTGACCACGCGGCCGGCAAACGTGAGGTCGCGGTCGAACCAGCTGGCCAGAATCGGCCCGCCGTAGACCTCCACCGCAACCTGGCGGAAGCCCTCGCGCACCACGTCAGGGTCCGGCTTCGCCATCAGCCCCGGCGAGTCGGTGTGGGAGCCGACCACCCGAAAACGCGGGCGGGCCTTTTCGGGCACCCACCACGCAACCACGGCGCCGTCGCGCACGATGAGGTGGCCGCCGGGGGCGTGTGCGCCGTCGTCAAGCGAAATGCTCCGAGTAAACCCTTCGGCCTCGAGCCTTTCGGCGACGGTGGCGCTCGCGTGGAACGCGGAGGGGCTTTGGGCGATGAAATCGATGAACGGCTGTGTCATGGCTCCACTCTATGATGTTGGGCACCATGTCTGATGCCAGCACTCCCCCACGCCCACTAGCCATCTCGCCGTCGCGCGCCTCCGACTACAAGCGCTGCCCGTTGCAGTACCGGCTGCGCGCTATCGACAAGATCCCGGAGCCGTCCACGGAGGCGCAGGTCAAAGGCACGCTGGTGCACGCCGTGCTGGAGGAGATGTTCGCCTGGCCGCGCGAGCAACGCACGTACCCGGCCGCGGTGAAGCGGCTGAAGCCGAACTGGGAGAAGATGCGCGAAGAGGATCCCACTTGTGCGGAGCCGGTGAAGGACGAGTACCAGTTGCTTGTGGACGCCCGCACGTTGCTGCGCGGCTACTTCACCATGGAAAACCCGCTGGGCTTCGACGCGCACGCCCAGGAAATGCCGGTGGATTTCACGCTGCCGAACGGGGTGCCGGTGCGCGGGTTCATCGACCGCGTGGACATCGCGCCTACCGGGGAGGTGCGCGTGGTCGACTACAAAACCGGCAAGAAGCCGCTGCCGCGCTACTCCGAAGACGCGCAGTTCCAAATGCGCTTCTACGCGCTGGTGTACTGGCGCATGTTCGGCGTTGTGCCCACGCAGCTGAAGCTGATGTATCTGAAGGTGATGGACTCGATGATCCTCGCCCCCTCGCGCGAGGAGCTGGAGTACTTCGAGCGGGACTTGGCGGAGCTGTGGTGGAAGATCGAGGCCGACGGTAAATCAGGCAACTTCCGCCCGCAGCAGTCCAAACTGTGCGGGTGGTGCGCCTTCCAGCACCTGTGCCCGGTCTTCGGCGGCACTCCCCCGGTGTACCCCGGGTGGCCGGGGTCGCGGGCGGAGGCGCGTAGCGACGGCGGCGCCCCCGAGGCCGGGCCCGAGGCCTAGAACAGGCCGGAGACCACGCCGTCGGCGTCGACGTCGATGTTGTTGGCTACCGGCTGCTTGGGCAGGCCCGGCATGGTCATGACGTCGCCGGTGAGCACGAGCACGAAACCGGCGCCGGTGCGCGGGACGATGTTGCGCACGTGCAGCGTGTGGCCCTCCGGTGCGCCGAGCTGGGTCGGGTCGTCCGAGAAGGAGTACTGCGTCTTGGATATGCACACCGGCAGGTTGTCAAAGCCGTTGTCCTTGAGGGTCTGCAGGTCCTTCAGTGCCGCGGCGGAGTACTGCACGTCGGCGGCACGGTAGATCTCCTTGGCGATGGTCTCGATGGACGCCTCCACGCCCTCGGCCGGGTCGTACAGCGGGTGCGAGGTGCCCTCGGTGAGGTTGTCCAGCAGCGTCTGGGCGAGCTCGAGCGCGCCGTCGCCGCCTTTGGCCCACACGTCCGCCTCAGCCAGTGCGATGTCCTTGGCCTGCGCCCAGTTCTTCAGGAAGTCCAGCTCGGCCTCGGAGTCGGTGGCGAAGCGGTTGAGCGCAACCACCGGGGTCACGCCGAACTTGCGCACGTTTTCCACGTGGCGCTCGAGGTTGACAATGCCCTCCTCCAGCGCGGCGACGTTTTCGTTCGAAAGCTCCGCCTTGGCCACGCCAGCGTTGTGCTTGATAGAGCGCACCGTAGCCACGATGACGGCACCGGCGACGTCGAGCTCGCCGTAGCGCGCCTTGATGTCGAAGAACTTTTCCGCGCCCAGGTCGGAGCCGAAGCCGGCCTCCGTGAGCACGATGTCCGCGTACTGCTGGGCGGTGCGGGTGGCAATCAGGGTGTTGCAGCCGTGGGCGATGTTGGCGAACGGGCCGCCGTGGATGAACGCCGGGGTGCCGCCGAGGGTCTGCACGAGGTTCGGGTTGACCGCGTCCTTGAGCAGCGCGGCCATGGCGCCCTGGGCGCCGAGGTCGCCGGCGGTGACCGGCTTCTTGTCGTAGGTCAGGCCAATGGTGATGTTGGCCAGGCGCTGCTTTAAGTCCTCCAGGTCCGTGGCCAGGCCCAGAATCGCCATGATCTCGGAAGCGGCGGTGATGGTGAAACCGGTCTCCGCGGGCACGCCGTGGGCCGGGCCGCCCAGACCGGTAACCACGTTGCGCAGTGCGCGGTCGTTGACGTCCACGCAGCGCTGCCAGGTCACGCGGCGCGGGTCAATGCCGAGCGCGTTGCCCTGGTGGATGTGGTTGTCGATGAGCGCGGCCAGCGTGTTGTTGGCGCTGGTGATAGCGTGGAAATCGCCGGTGAAGTGCAGGTTGATCTGCTCCATCGGCACCACCTGGGAGTAGCCGCCGCCGGCAGCGCCGCCCTTGATGCCCATCACGGGGCCGAGCGACGGCTCGCGCAGTGCAACCATGGCGTTCTTGCCCAGCTTCGCCAGCGCGTCCGTCAGGCCGATCAGCGTGGTCGACTTGCCCTCGCCCGCAGGAGTCGGCGAGACACCGGTGACCAACACGAGCTTGCCCGGCGTGGTGCCCGGGTTCTGGGTGATGTCCACCTTGGCCATGTGCTTGCCGTACGGGATCAGCGCATCGTCAGACACACCTGCCTTTGCGGCGATCTCCGTGATTGGGGCGAGCTCGTGGGCCTGGGCAATTTCGACGTCAGTCAACGGTTGTGCAGTCATGCACCTCACACTACAACGGCGCCGATGGCATAACCCAGAATCACGCTGACAAAGATGCACACCACACCCGGAACGAGGAATGGGTGGTTAAACACGTACTTGCCGATGCGGGTGGAGCCGGTGTCGTCCATCTCCACCGCGGCGAGTAGCGTCGGGTACGTCGGCAGCACGAACAGCGCAGAGACGGCCGGGAAGGCGGCGAGCGCGGTCAGCGGGCTAACGCCAATCGCCAACGCCGCCGGGATGAGCGCCTTGGCCGTCGCGGCCTGCGAGTACAAAAGCGATGCGGCGACGAAGAGCACGACCGCGAGCAGCCACGGCTTCGCGGTGAGCACATCGCCAGCGATGCTTTGGATGTCCTCGATGTAGTAGTTGATGAACGTCGTGCCCAGCCAGGCCACGCCGAGCACGCACACGCAGGCGGACATGCCGGAACGGAACACCTGGGTGTTTAAGATCTCCGCCGCGGTCGTGCGCGTGACCAGCACGATGGCGGCCGCGGCGCCAAGCATGATGGCCATGATCGCTTCGTTGCGCGGGATGGTCGGATCTTCAATCAACCCCACCTGCTCCGAGATCAACGTGGCGTAGACCATCACGATCACAATCGCGGCGAGGAAAATGCCCACAGAGGCCTTCGCCCCTCGGGGTGCGACGTAATGCTCGCGGGCAGCTGGCTTTGCGACGAGACCGTCGGCCACCCGCTGGCGGTAGACCGGGTCATCCTCCAGCTCCGCACCCGACTTGTTGGCGATCCACGCCATCGGGAAAATCGCGAAGAACGTCGCCGGGATCATCACCGCCAGCAGCTGCAGGTAGCCCACCCCGAGCGGCTCGAGTGCGGAGGCCATGAACACCACAGCGGCGGAAATCGGCGAGGCGACAATGGCCATCTGCGAAGCAATCACGGCAGCCGACAGCGGGCGTGAGGGCCGCACCTTGCCTTCCTTTGCCACCTCCACGATCACGGGCATCGTGGAAAAGGCGGTGTGGCCGGTGCCGGCGAGCACCGTCATCAGCCAGGTGACAATCGGGGCGTACACCGTGATGCGCTTCGGGTTGCGGCGCAAGAAGCGCTCGGCCAGGTCCACCAGGTAGTCCATGCCTCCGGCGAGCTGCATCGCGGAGATCGCGGCGATGACGCACATGATGATGCCGATGACATCGAACGGGATGGCCTCGGCGCTGACCGGCATCCCGGTCGCGCCGAGCAGCAGGACTCCGAGACCGCCGGCGAAGCCGATGGCGATGGAGCCCATCCGCGCGCCCACCACGATCGCCCCGAGGAGGATGATGATGTGGACGGCGAGTAACACGGCGGGCTCCTTCAGACAGTTATTAGGTCATCCCATTATCTGTCCGAAGGAGCCCGAAATGAAAATGCAGCCGGTGTGATGTTGCCTACCCGGCTGCGCTAAGCGCTGAGCCTAGGCCTCCAGGCTCGGCTCGTCGTCGACGTAGAGCTTGCCGCGGTACTCCGGGTGCATGAGGTTTTCCTTGCTCAGCAGCTTCTGCAGGTCCTCTTCCTCGATGAGCCCCTTCTCCAGCACCAGGTCGTAGACGCTCTTGCCGGTCTCCGCGGCCTCGCGGCCGATCAGGTCGCCGTTGTGGTGTCCGATTACCGGGTTGAGGTAGGTGATGATGCCGATGGAGTTGGTCACGTACGCCTCGCACACCTCCTTGTTGGCGGTGATCCCGGTGACGCACTTCTCGCGCAGGGTCTTCGCCGCGTTGGCCAGCAGGCGGATGGACTCGAACAGGGACTGGCCGATCACCGGCTCCATCACGTTGAGCTGGAGCTGGCCCGCCTCGGAGGCCATGGAGATGGTCACGTCGTTGCCGAAGACCTTGAAGCAGACCTGGTTGACCACCTCGGGGATGACCGGGTTGACCTTTGCCGGCATGATCGAGGAGCCCGCCTGGCGCTCCGGCAGGTTGATCTCGTTGAGGCCGGCGCGCGGGCCGGAGGACAGCAGACGCAGGTCGTTGCAGATCTTGGACAGCTTCATCGCGGCGCGCTTGATAGCGCTGTGCATCATCACGTAGCCGCCGGTGTCGGAGGTCGCCTCGATCAGGTCCGGGGACGCCTGGATGTCCAGACCGGTCACCTCGCGCAGCGCGGAGACCACCTGGTCGCGGTAGCCGCTCGGGGTGTTGATGCCGGTGCCGATGGCGGTGGCGCCCAGGTTGACCTCCAGCAGCGAGTCGGCCGCGCCGCTGATGGTGCGCTGTTCCTCGGCGAGGTTGGCGCCGAAGGCGGTGAACTCCTGCCCCAGGGTCATCGGGACGGCGTCCTGAAGCTGGGTGCGGCCCATCTTGATGATGTCGGCGAACTCGTCGCCCTTCGCACGCAGCGCCTTCTGCAGCTCGTCGAGCTCCTCCAGCAGTCCCTGCACGGCGTAGTACACGCCGAGGCGGAAACCGGTCGGGTACGCGTCGTTAGTGGACTGCGACATGTTGACGTCGTCGTTCGGGTTGATCACCGAGTAGTCGCCCTTGTCGCGGCCGATCAGCTCGAGTGCGAGGTTGGCCACCACCTCGTTGGTGTTCATGTTCAGGGAGGTGCCCGCGCCGCCCTGGAAGACGTCGATCGGGAACTGGTCCATGCACACGCCCTCGTCGAGGATCTTGTCGCAGGCCGCGATGATGGCCTCGGACTTGTCCTTGGGCAGGGCGTGCAGGCGGCGGTTCGCCATCGCGGTGGCTTTCTTCACCTGCACCATGCCGCGGATGAACTCCGGCACGTCGTTGATGGTGCTTGCGGAGATCTGGAAGTTGTCTACGGCGCGCTGCGCGTGGATGCCGTAGTAGACGTCGGCGGGGACCTCGGCGGTGCCGAGGAGGTCTTCTTCAGTACGAGTGCTCATGCGCGCCACTATACGTAGCGCGACGCTTGCAGACGGGCGTTGTATACCCCCGTTTTATGCCTGTCGAGCTGCAGAAAACCAACCGTCCACGTCATCGGCACCCGCGCCGACGAAGTTGTTCGGGTCGAACTTCGTCACACCCGCGGGAACCTCATCCGCTAGCCCCAGCACCGTGCAGCCTGCTGCGGCCCCGGCGGACATGCCGTGCCAGGAATCCTCCACCACGAGGCATTCCCCCGGTTCTGCGCCCGCGCGCCGGGCTGCCTCGAGGTACATGTCGGGCGCCGGCTTGGAGTTCGGCACCTCGTCGCCGGTAATGGTGCCCGCGAAGTAGTCGCGGCTGATCGCGTCGATGCACGGGTCCGCCACCACCCGCTCTGTGTTGGTGCAGACGAACATGGGCGTGCGCCGGCGCGCGAGCGACTCGAGCACGCCGCCGATGCCGGGGTTGAGCTCGATGCCGTCGGCGAACAGCTCCGCCATGCGGTCGAACATCCAGGTGCGGTAGCGCTCCAGGTCGCCGTCTTTAAGCTCGTAGCCCGCCCACTCGGCCACCACGTTCAAGGTGTTGGGGAAGCTGCCGCCGATGGTTTTGGCGCGCACCTCCGGGGTGAGCGGGCGGCCCAGCAGCTCGCCGAGCTCGAAGGTGGCCTTGCCCCACAGCGGTTCGGTGTCGATGAGGGTGCCGTCCATGTCCCAGAGGACGGCCTTGGGCCTACTCAAGTTCCGGAAGCTCGTTGAGAGCCTCGTCCGTGGCGCCGGTGGCGGCCGCCGCGCGGAACACCAGGGTCTCGATGTCGGCCTTCTCCTCCGGCTCAAGCACCGCGTTGGCGTGCTTCTCGTTGAACTCCTCGAGGTTTTCGTAGAACGGCGCCACGACCTTCACCAGCGCGTCGCCCTCAGGGTCGTCGCCGAGCAGGTCGAGGGCGTCCAGAAACATCTCCAGAAGCTTCTTCAAATCCGGCAGCACCGCCGGGTCGAAGGGTGCTTCCCACAGGTCCTTGTCATCGTCCTGCAGGTAGGAACCGGTGGCGAAGGTGGTCAGGTCGTCGATGAATTCGTCTACCTCGGGCTGAAACTGGGCCCGAATCGAGTTGTCCGCAGCTGCGCTCATGCGCCCATTGTGCGTGAGGCGCGCTAAATGCGCACCCCGAGCAGCCCGTCGACGGCGGTGGCGATGATCTGGTTGCAGTCGCCGGCCACGCCGTCGAGAAGCGAAAGTGCCTCCGGGGTGTTCAGATCGTCCGCAAGAATCGCGCGAAGCTTATCGACGACATCCGTCGCCTCCGCCTCACTCACCTCGCCGGCGAGCTGCTCGCGCCAACGCGCGAGGCGCTCCTCAGCTTTAGCGAGGATCGCGTCGGAGAAGTCCCGGTCCTCGCGGTAGTGGCCGGAAAAGACGGCCAGGCGGATCGCCGACGGGTCGTGGCCCGCCTCCGAGAGCTTGTGCACGAACACGAGGTTGCCCAGGGACTTGGACATCTTCACCCCGTCGAGGGCGATCATGCCGGCGTGGACGTAGTGGCCGGCCATACGCTCGACCTTCAGCGCGGCCTCAGCGTGCGCCGCGGAGAACTCGTGGTGCGGAAACGCCAGGTCAGACCCGCCGCCCTGGATGGCGAAGTGGCTGCCGAGGCGGTTGGTGGCAATTGCGGAGCACTCCACGTGCCAGCCCGGCCGGCCCGGGCCGAACGGCGAGTCCCAGGCGGGCTCGCCCTCACGGTGGCCGCGCCAGATCAGCGCGTCCAGCGGGTCGCGCTTGCCCTCTCGATCCGGGTCGCCGCCGCGCTCCGCGAAGTACTCCTCCATGGTCGCGCGGTTCAGGTTGGACTCGTAACCGAACTGCTTAGTGGCCTCAATGGAGGCGTAAATGTCGCCTTGATCGAGCTCGTAGGCGGCGCCGGCGTCGAGAAGCTGCTGCACCATTGCGATCACCTCGTCGACTGACTCCATCGCGCCGATGTAGTCGCGCGGCGGGATCACGGACAGGATCTCCATGTCGCTGCGGAACAGGTTGATCTGGCTGGTGCCGAGTTCGCGCCAGTCCACCCCGTCGCGTGCGGCGCGCTCGAACAGCGGGTCGTCCACGTCGGTGATGTTTTGCACGTAGTGGACCTTGTAGCCGTTGGCGAGAAGTTGGCGCTGGGCCAGGTCGAAGGTGAGGTAGGTCGCGGCGTGGCCGAGGTGGGTGGAGTCGTACGGGGTGATGCCGCAGACGTACATCCCCACCTCCCCGTTCGCATCCGGGGTGGTGTCTACTTCCTTGACGCGCTGATCGGCGGTGTCGAAGAGCTTCAGCGGCACCGGGGTGCCAGCGACTGCGGGTACGGACGGGTCGGGCCATGCATGCATGCGGACAACCCTACAACTAGGCGGCCATCACGCCAGTGCCGAGCAGCGCCATGACGACAAGGCCCAGCGGAATGCGGTAGGCGGCGAACCACGCGAACGAGTGGTTGGACACGAACTTCAGCAGCCAGGCAATGGAGATGTAGCCGACCACGAATCCGATGCCGGAGCCGACGAGCAGCTGCAGCCCGCTCGCCGCCTGGCCCGCCTGGGGGTCGAAGGCGTCCGGCAGCGAGAACAGCCCGGAGGCGAGCACTGCCGGGATGGCCAGCAGGAAGGAAAAGCGGGTGGCCACCTCGCGGTCGAGGTTGAGGAACAGGCCGCCGGAGATGGTGCCGCCGGAGCGCGACACACCCGGGATGAGCGCCAGGCACTGCCACAGGCCCATCACAACCGCGTCCTTCATGGTCAATTCCTCGAAGCCGCGGGTTTTCTTGCCGCGGCGCTCGGCCAGGATGAACACGAGCGAGAACAGGATCAGCACTGTGGCGGTGATCCAGAGGTTGCGGAAGTTCTCGCGGATTAAGTCCTTGAGCAAAACGCCCGCAAGACCGACCGGGATGGTGCCGGCGATGACCATCCAGCCCATGCGGTAGTCGAAACCGCGCTTGGACTTGTCCGCGAGGCCGGCGAACCAAGCGGTGAGGATGCGCCAGATGTCTTTGGCGAAAAACACCAGCACGGCCAGCTCAGTGCCCAGCTGGATCACGGCGGTGAAGCTGGCGCCGGCGTCTTCGCCCCAAAACAGTTGGGAGACGATGCGCAGGTGGCCCGAGGAAGACACGGGCAGAAACTCGGTGAGGCCCTGGACAATGGACAGGACGATCACCTGAACCCAGGACATTGTGGTGGCGGGATCAGTCATGGCGAAAGACACTACCCCGCCTACTTAGCCATCGCGGTGCGCGACGGGCGCGTTGCTAGGCTTTGACCTTGTGAATGCTCGTTTGTTTGCCCCCAGTTCCCGCCTCCGCTTTGTCGCAGTTTCCGGTGCCGTTGCGGCTGCCCTGGCCTTGAGCGCCTGCGGCGCGTCTCCCTCCGCGAAGATCGAGGAAGCCGGCGGTGAGGCGGCCGCGAACATGGGCAGCGCTGAGCCTGTGCAGTCCCCGCAGTCGTCGGACCCGGCGGGCGCAGTGATCGACTTCGAGCCGGTGAGCGATGTGGACGAGACCAGCGGCCGCATCGGCGTGCGCACTGAAAGCGCGCTGACCATCGGCACGCTCGAAGAGATCCAGCAGGGCAAGGCCGCCCGCCACGAGCTGGACCAATCCTGCGGCGAGGCTTCCGCAAACGCCGGCACCTTCGCGCTCGCCTGCGCGGGCGAAATCAAGCTTTTCGGCGACCGGGAGGAGACTATCGCCACGGATAAGCCGGTCACGGTGGCCACGGTGGCGTCGACAGGCGAGGTGCTCGCAGGCAGCGACACTGAGCGCAAGGTGTGGGTCTTCGACGGCGGAGAGCTGAAAGACACCATCGACGTCGCACGCGAGACCGATCAGCTCCAAGCGGTGCAGGTGGACGGCCAGCGCGACTCCGTGGTGCGAACCAACCGCTTCGACACCACCATCCAGGACATCGACTGGAACGGCTCGCGCCAAGGCGGCACCCTGCGCGTCGGCCTGGGAGTGGGCAAGGTGCGCGGCGGCGAGCACGGCCTGGTGCTGGCCGCGGATTCCACCGGCAACCAGCTCCACGTCTACACCACCGACGACATCATCCGCCTCCAGCAGTCCGCGCCGGTGCCGGAAGGACCCTGGGACGCCGCATGGGATACCGCGCAGCGCCTCGCGTGGGTCAGCTCGCTGGCCAGCAACACGGCCACCGGTTACGACATCTCCCAGGGCATTCCGGTGAAGCGCAAGCACTTCGCCAGCGTCGCAGATGCCCAGAGCATCATTACGCTTGACGACGGCACCGTGGTCGCCGCCTCCGCATCCGGCGACGGCATCCAGATCGTCTCCCCCGCCGACCAGACCGAGAGCAACTAGGAGATTCACCCGTGACGCTCTACGACCGCGCACTCAAGCTCATGTTCCTGCTGCCGCCGGAGCGCATCCACGGCATCGTCAGCGGCGCCCTGCAGACGCTGCACCTGGCCACCCCGGTCAACCGTGTTATGGAAAAGGCCGTGCGCGTGCACGACCCGGTGCTGCGCCAGACCGTTTTCGGCGTGGATTTTCCCGCCCCGCTGGGGCTGGCGGCCGGCTTTGACAAGAACGCGGAGGCGATCGACGCGTGGGGCGCGATCGGTTTCGGTTACGCCGAGATGGGCACCGTGACCCCGAAGTCCCAGCCGGGCAACCCCACGCCGCGCCTGTTCCGTCTGCCGGAGGACAAGGCGATTTTGAACCGCATGGGCTTCAACAACAAGGGCGCGCTCGTGGTCGCCGACAACCTGCGTGCGCGGCGCTCCCGCGACGTGGTGGGCATCAACATCGGCAAGAACAAGACCTCCGAGGATGCCGTGGCGGACTACCGCGCCACCGCGACGCTTCTGGGCCAGCTTGCGGACTACCTGGTGGTCAACGTCTCCTCCCCCAACACGCCGGGTCTGCGCGACCTGCAGGCGGTGGAGGAACTCCGCCCGATCCTGGAGGTGGTGAAGAAGTCCACTACCACCCCGGTGCTGGTGAAGATCGCGCCAGATCTTTCCAACGAAGACATCGACGCCGTGGCTGACCTCGCCGTGGAGCTGGACCTTGCCGGCATCGTGGCCACCAACACCACCATCTCCCGCGACGGGCTGAAAACTCCCGCCTCCAGGGTGGAGAAGATGGGCGCGGGCGGGATCAGCGGCGCCCCGTTAGAGAAGCGTTCGCTCGAGGTGCTCAAGCGCGTTCATGAGCGCGTGGGCGACAAGCTGGTCCTGGTCAGCGTCGGCGGCATTTCCACGCCAGAGCAGGCGTGGGAGCGCATCGCAGCGGGCGCGAGCCTGCTGCAGGGCTACACGCCGTTCATCTACGGCGGGTTGGGCTGGATCCGCGGCATCCACCGCGGGATCGCCACGCAGATCAAAGCCCATGGTCTGGACTCGATTGAGCAGGCCGTGGGCAGCGGGCTGGAGTGGAAAGCGCTCTAAGCGTGTCCGGCTGCGCTGCGGCGCAGCACCACCGCGCAGAGTCCGGCGGCGAGCGCCCAGCCGATCAGCCAGAACGGCGTGGTGGCCATGAGTTCGGTGTCGGGCGCGATGAAGCCGAGCCCGATGAGCACCACGGCCACGATTAGCGCGCCGACCTGGGTGCGTGAGCCTTCCTGCTTGGTGTTGTAGGTGGCGAAGGCGCCGACGATGGCGACCGCCACGATGATGGAGAGCACCTGCGGGGTGACGGGGAACGCGGCGTCGCCTCGAAGCAGCGCCAGCACGGCGTAGAGCACGAGCACGAGTGCGATGCCCATGAACGCGCCGCCGACGCGGAGTTGCACTGGAACCATTCGGCGAATCTTACTGGTTTTCGTACCAGCCCCAGATGATTGCTCGGCCGAGCGAGTGGAAGTTCAGGTTGAAGCCGAGCTGGGTGGGGTTGGCAATCTCGTCTGCGGGCAGCTCCGTGTCCACCGCGTGGACGGCGAACAGGTAGCGGTGCGGGCCGTGGCCGGCCGGCGGGTTCGCACCGTAGTAGCCCTTAACCCCGCTGTCGCCGGTGAGCACCACCGCGCCGACACCGAGGTCGTCCTTCGCGCCTGCTCCGGCTGGCAGCTCGGTAACGTCCGCGGGGATGTTGAACGCGGACCAGTGCCAGAAACCAGAGGCGGTCGGCGCGTCCGGGTCGAAGCAGGTCACCGCAAAGGTCTTGGTGCCCTCCGGGGCGCCGGACCAGGACAGCTGCGGGCTGGTGGCGTTGTCGCCGGCAAGCGTGTCGGCGAGGCACTCGCCGTCGACGATGTCCTCGGACGTGATGTCGAAGGACGGCACGTCCGCCAGCGCGGCGTACGGGTCGGGGCCGGGGAAACGGTCGGAAACATAATTTGCAGTCATGTCCCCATTCCTACCGGAGAGTTAGTGACCGCCGCCACTCCACGCAGCGAACAGTTGCGCGTATCTCCCGTCGGCGGCGACGAGTTCGGTGTGGGTGCCGTCCTCGATGATGCGCCCGGCGTCCATGACCAGGATCCGGTCCGCGGCCGCCGCCTGGTCTAGGCGGTGCGCCACCACCAGTGCCGTGGTGTCTGCGGTGATCCGCGCGGCGGCGTCCTCCAGCGCGTTCGTGGCGTCGCTGCCGGCTTCCGCTGTGGCCTCGTCCAGGATGAGCACCTTCGGGCCCGACAGCGCCACGCGTGCGAGCGCGAGCTGCTGCTCCACCTCCGGGGGCAGCTCCTCCGCGCCTGCGCCGACGGCGGTGTCCAGCCCTTTCGGGAACAGGCGCGCGAACTGGGTGCCATCGGGGTCGAGCCCGACGCTTGCCAGCGCCCGCAGCAGGTCCGCGTCGGTCGCATCCTGTGCGGCCATCGAGAGGTCCTCGCGCAGGGTGCCGGCGAACAGGTGGACGTCCTGGGTGAGCAGGGTGACGTTCTTGGCGGTCCACGTGTCGCTGACCTGCGAGGTATCTACTGCGCCTACCCGGATGCGCCCAGACGTGGGCTCCACCAGCCCGGCGATGAGCGCGGCGAGCGTGGACTTGCCGGCGCCCGAAGTCCCCACCAGCGCGGTAGTTGTTCCCGCCTTGAGTGTGACGGAGAGGTCCTCCAGCACGTTGGCGCCGCCCGGGTAGGCGAACGAGACGTGCTCGACCGCCACGTCCACAGGCTCGGTCAGGTCCTCCGGCACCGCTGTTGCGTCGCGTCCGTCCGCAAGCTTGGCCAGGCTCACCGCGCGGCCCACGGCGGTGGCTGCGCCCTGCAGCTCGCCGACGAAGAATAAGGCGTTGAACACCATGACTTCGGCGCGGATCACCATGAACACCGCTGCGCTCGCCTGGCCCGGGGTGACGGCGCCGGCTGAGGCGAGCCAGGCACCCACGCCGAGGGTGAGCAGCACCCACGCGGCGAAAGCGACCTGGCCGATGCCTGTGAGCCGGATGAACCAGGGCACACGGTCCATCTCCGCCTCCACCGCGCCCCACGAGGTCCGCCGCATCCGTGCCAACGCCCAGCGCTCCAAGTCGAAGGCGCGCAGCGTGGGCAGGCCCCGGACGGTATCCAGCAGCACCGCGTTGCGACGCGCCTCCGCCACGCTCACCGCGTTGGAGGCATCCGGGATGGCGCGGACCACCGCGCGGGCGAACGGGTACGTGCAGATGCAGATCAAAAGCAGGATCAAGGCGAAGCGGACGTCGATAAGCAAAAGCCCGATAAACGTGATCGGAAAGACGAACACGGTGGTGAGCACGCGCGAGCCGATGGCGGTGATGGTTTGGACGACGTCGTCGATGTCCTTGGTCATGCGTGTGATGACGTTTCCGGTGCCGAGCTCCATCACCCGCGGCACGGGTGCGCGCAGGATCGCGTCGAGGCAGCGGCGGCGCAGGTCGATGGACGCACGTGCGACTTTGAGGCCCACTACGTAGTTGCCGAGGGCACGCAAGAACATCTCGACGAGCATGCAGACCAGCGCCAGGCCGACGGTCAAAACGAAGGCGCGGGTGCCGGTTCCCAGCAGTGGCACTGATCCGCCGGTGAGCGGGTCGACGCTACGGCCGAACAGGTTCGACTGCGTGGTGTAGACAGCGACAATCAGCGCCTGGATGATCAGCAAACCCGCCCACCAGCGCTTGTCCAGAGCGTTGGGTAGCGCAGACAGGTAAGCGAAGGTCTCCTTCACGCTCGCGGGGACGACCGCGTCAGTGCGTTCGTACTCGCGCCGCATCTACGCCACCTCCAATGCGGTTCCAGCGTGCTGCCACGCGGCGTTTCCGGTGATGACCACGGTGGTTTTGTCTGCTCTGAGCGCGGCGACGGCTGCCACGACGTCCGCCTGTGTCACGGAATCGAGCCCCGTGGTCGGGTCGTCCAGGATGAGCACCTCCGGGTCGGCGGCGAGCGCCCTGGCAAGCGCGACGCGCTGGCGCTGCCCGCCGGAAAGGTTCAGGCCGGCCTCCCCCAGCGGCGCGTCCGGCAACTCGCCTGCTTCGTTGATACCGCCGAGCCTGCGGAGGATGTCTTGGCAGTGGGCGGCGGCGAGCGCCTGCTTGACGACGTCCTCCGGCACATCCCCGCGCGGGTTCACGTTGTCTGCGATGGTGCCCTCAAACACGTTGACGGTGTGCGGCGGGAACAGCACGTCTGCGCGCTGCGCCCACGCGGCGGCGGTGGCGTAGGAACGCTCCGCCGGCTCGAGAATCCACAGCCCCGCGCCTGGGACCGGTGTGTCTGTTAGCTCGGGCCCCGCGGTGTCGTCGCCCGCGTGGTGCAGCTGCTCGATGCGCTGGCCACTCGCGACGGCCCTGCCCCACCCGCTGGCCAGGTCGCCGAACGCGAAGCCCGCCATGTTCAACGCAGGCGGCACCAACAGTGCCACGGATGTCAGCTGCCCCGGGGTGATCTCCCCGCGCAGCGTCATCCACGCGCTCAAGCCCACGATGCCAAGGTTGCACAGCCACGCCACGCAAAACCTGGCGAAACCGAGCCACACCTCCACACGCAGGTGCGTGAGCATCAAGCGCTTCGCCTTCGCCGTTTCGGCGTGAAAACGTGTTGCCACGGTTGCACCCGCGCCTAGGCCTTTGACGGTGCGAATGCCTTGCGACGCATCCGTGGCCAAGCCAGCGACATCCGCCTCCGCGGCGCGACGCTTCAACGACACCCGCGTCACCGGCCCCGCGGTCCACGCGGCGAACAGAGCGATGATCAGCGCGCTGGCCGGGATGGCCAGTGAGATCCACGGGGAGACCGACCACATCGCCACCATCGCGCCGACCGCGTAGCCGATGGCCATGAGCGGAAACGACAGCAGCTCGCGGTAGCGGCCGACGGTGTTCGCGTCCGCGTCGATGGTGTTGAGTACGGTGCCGGGGCTCATCGCTCCCGCCCCGCGGCGCAGCACGCCCGAGGACAGGTGCTGCTGCGCGTTGTGGGTCACGCGGCGCACCGAGGCTGTGGCCAGGCCGTCGCCGGTGGCCTCGCCGATGAATTGGATGATGAAGATGCCGACCAGCACCGCGAAGAGCCACCATGCGTTGAACTTTTCTTCCCCCACCAGGCCGTCCACGATCATGCCCACCACCACCGGCACAAACGCGGCGATGCCGGAGCCGATGAGGTAGCTCAGAATGTGCAGCACCAGCACGCCCGGGTAGGCGCCAACCATGTCCCTGACCACGCGGTTCCCGCTGCTCCAGCGCGCCGGGTGGAGCCGCGCCGGATCGTCCGCTGGTGGGACGGGCGGGACGAACCAGCTGTACGTCTTCATTCTGCGCGGCGGTGGGATCATTCTGGAAAATCTAGCAAATTTTCAGGGTTGTACTGGCGATTTGGCGGTTCCATGGGCCCGCCCTATAGTTATGCGAGTGCCCAGCCGAGAGGCTGAAAATCACCCTAAGCCCGGGTGGCGGAATGGCAGACGCGCTAGCTTGAGGTGCTAGTGTCCTATTAACGGACGTGGGGGTTCAAGTCCCCCTCCGGGCACCATGTGTCATGAGTCGCGTCATGCTTGACGCATGAGTCGCGACATGCTGGACGGACCGGCATCCCAGTTGTTTTTATTCTGGGGTGCCGGTTTTGTTCATTTGGGGCGAAGTGGTGGGTCACCGTGTTTCCAGTAGGCCTGTTGGTAGTCGTGGGTGTGAGGGGCACGCGATTTCGGTGCGATTGCCTCGGCGCCGCCTGCGTCGTAGGCGTTGAGGATCTGATGGACGCGTTGCCGTGAGATGCCAAAGCGCTTGGCGACGTTGGTGGGTGTGCCGCCTTGGTCTCTGACGGCTCTGTCGATGGCGAGGTTGCGGTTGGGACTGTTCATGGTGTCAAACATGTCCCGACTCATCAGTCAAGCGTCACCGACACGGCTGAGGTAACCCTAAGTGTCAACAATGACGCGACTCACCTGTCAAGGATCACAACGCCTTCCGCAGGCACACCCCGTCAAATATGTCGTGACCTCAGGCACCCCTCCGGGCACCATGTGTTGTCTCGAGACATCGTTCCTACGGTGTCTCGAGATTTTTTGTTTCTCATAGTTTCAACCAGACCTCAAGCCAAGCACACCTGCAAAACCCCACGTCGCGCTCGCGCTTGAGGTCTGGTTTCACGCTGAGGTCTGGTTCCTCCAACCGGGCCCACTCATCGTGACACTCGAGTCGTCTCTGCGCCGCGACGCTTCTCGTTTCCGCGGTTGAGCAACACGACGAGCAGGAAAAACGCAGCGGCGAAGGCGATCACCACTGCGACCCAGAGGTACCCGAACAGCGGGGTTTCCCAAAGCAGGTGGGCCAAATGAACCATGAGTCTATGGGGCGCAGCGACCAACACGACGGCGAGCACCACCGCTGCAATGTACGGCCACAGCTTGCTGGAACGCGCGGTGAGATACGCCCAGGACATGGCCAAGAAGGAGACGGCGGGTCCGTAGATTCCGACGACGATGGCGTAACCGGCGGGATCCCCTTTCAGAATTGGGGCGATCCACGGTGTCACGACCGCCACAACGACGAGCACACAAGACGCCGCTGTTCGTGCATCACCGCCAGTTGATGCCCGCGCAGCCGCTATGCACCCAATGGCGAGCGCGCCGCCATAGAACACCAGTGACAGGACCATCGGCCCGTAGGTCACCCCGATTCCTAGGAGTGTCAATGCCAGGGAAAGTAGAAACAGTCCGACTCTCATGAGCCCCCCTCCTCAAGTTGGTTCCAGACTACCGCCCGATGGAAGATAGCGGGGTGAATCGTTTGCGGAAGGCACCCCGGAACCAGATCGCACTCATCGTTGCGGCCGGCGCGTTGTTCATCGCAGCATGGATGCTTCTCGACGTCCCCCCGCTTTCGACCCTGCGCACCTGGTCCGAGCAGACCGGTGCCTGGTTCCCCGTCCTGTTCTGGCTGCTGTACGTGCTGATCACCCAGTTCCCCATCCCCCGGACCCTGATGACGGTCTCTGCCGGCATCCTGTTCGGCACTGCCCGCGGGATCCTCATCGCGCTGACGGCGACGACGGTCAGCGCAGTCATCTCGCTGCTCATCGTGCGCACACTGCTGCGGGAATGGGTGGAGCCGCGCCTGACGCACCCGGCCGTGGAGAGCATCAATCGGCGGCTTGAAGAACGTGGGTGGTTGGCCATTTTGAGCTTGCGCATGATCGCGGCGGTGCCGTTTTCCATCATGAACTACGCTGCGGCACTAACCCGTGTGCCCGTGGCCCCGTTCGCGCTCGCCACGTTGGTGGGTTCCGCCCCGGGCACGATCCTGGTCACGCTGTTCGGCGACACGCTCACCGGCGAGGCAGACCCGGTGTTCGTGGCCATCATGGCGGTGCTCGCCGTCGTCGGCGTGGCGGGGCTGGTGCTGGACGCTCGCATGCCGACCCGCTCGGGACGTGTCGGAGTCAAGCCCCAGGGGTAGACCGGAGTACGCTACGGCCCATGATTGCCGTGCATGCGAGGTACCGGGGCCGTGAGAAGGCCCGCGCCACCGTGGTGGAGCGCTCCGCCGAGGCGCTCAGCGGCCTGCCCGGCGTCGCAGGTTTTGAGGTGCTCGGGGTGGAAGACATCCGCTCGAAGGTTGACGACGCCGAGGCTGCGCTGAACCTCATCATGGCGCTGCTTTCGGACGGCAACTGGGCCATCGGGCTCGGCATCAGCGACGGCTCCACGCGCGACGCCTCTGCCACAGCGACGAAGGCTGTGGGCACGAGGGCGGGCCAGGTGCGGGTGATCGTCGATAGGCAACATGCGACGACTGAAGCCGCGGACATCGCGGCGACCTTCGCGCTGATGGCGCACGTGCTGCACAAGCGCACCTACGAGGGGCGCGAGGCGACGTCGCTGGTGCGGCGCGGCATGAACCAAAATGAGGCCGCCGCAACCCTGGGCATCTCCAAACAGGCGATGAGCCAGCGGTTGCAGGCGGCCGGGTGGCCCGCGGAGCAGGCCGGGTGGCAGCTAGCGCTGAATTTGATTACTCGGGCTGCTGGTCAGGGCGAGTAACGGGGCGCGAGACCGGCTCAGACACGTCAGTGTCGCGGCCGAAATCCTGCTCGAAACCGGTGCGCTCCGGCTCGCCCGCGGTGATCTCGCGGCGGGTCGAGGCAGTGCTTTCGCCGGCCGCATCCTGGGTCGGATCCGGGTCGTCGACGTGCTTGTTGGCCACCGCACGCGCCTCGGCGAGAGCCTTTGCCAGCTCCGGGTCGGTGGAAGTGTCGAACCAGCGGTCGGTGTTGTCCGCCTGGGCCATCTCCCGGTCGCGGTCGTTCGGGGACTCGGACTCGTAGCGGAACACGCCGTCGTCGTCCTTGTTGGCGAAGGCGCGGGCGAACTGCTGCAGGGAGTCGCCGAACTGGGACGGGATCATCCACATCGTCGCCGCGTCGTTGTTCGCGATCTTCGGCAGCTGCTCCAGGTACTGGTACGCCAGCAACTCCGGGGTCACGCCGGAAGACTTGATGGCGGCGTTGACCTTCTGGATCGCGCGGGCCTCACCCTGCGCGGCCAGGTACTTGGCGGCGCGCTCACCCTCGGCGCGCAGCATCATCGCCTGACGCTCCGCCTCAGCCGCGAGGATGGCCGCGTGCTTCTCGCCCTCCGCGGAGAGGATGCGCGCCTGCTTCTCACCCTCTGCGGTCTTGATGTCGGACTCGCGCTTACCTTCAGCAGTGAGAATCATGGCGCGCTTCTCGCGGTCCGCCTTCATCTGCATCTCCATGGACTGCTGGATGGACGGCGGCGGATCAATCGCCTTGAGCTCCACACGGCTAATGCGCAGGCCCCACTTCGCGGTGGCCGCGTCCAGCTCGCCGCGCAAACGGCGGTTAATGGTCTCGCGCGAGGTCAGCGTTTCCTCGAGCGTCATGCCGCCGACGACGTCGCGCAGCGTTGCCACGGAAATCTGCTCCACGCCGACCAGGTAGTTGTCCACGCCGTAGATGGCCTTGGCCGGGTCGTTGATCTGGAACGTGACCACCGTGTCGATCGCCACGGTCAGGTTGTCCTGCGTGATCACGGCCTGCGGCGGAAAGGACACCACGCGCTCACGAGTGTCCACGCGCTGACGCACGCGGTCAATGTAGGGCACGAGGAACGTCAGCCCGCCGGACGCGGTGCGAGTGTAGCGGCCGAGGCGCTCGATAACCGCCGCTTCGCCCTGCGGGATCAGCTTGATAGATGCGGTGAGAACTGCCACCACCAGCGCGATGATGACGAAGAATGTGATAAACCCTCCCATTTAGGGCTCCTTCCACACGACAGCGACGGGGCCGTCAATATCGTAAACGGTCACGCGGGATCCCGCCGGGATGGTCTCCGCCGGGTCGAGGCCGCGGGCGGACCACAGGGAGCCGTCGAGACGCACCTGGCCGTTACCGCCCACGATGTCCTCGACGACCTCGGCCGTGCTGCCCACGAGCGCCCGCGGCGAGTCGTCCAACACCAGCGGCTTCTCCATCCGGCGGCGCAGCGGCGGGCGCAGGAAGAACCAGAACAGTGCGGACGAGGCAGCGAACACGGCGACTTCCGCCCACGCAGGCACGCCGCCGAGCGCCACAAGCGCGGTGGTCAGCGCGCCCGCGCCGAGCATGAGCAGCGTCAGCTCGCCGACGGTCAATTCCAGCAGCGCCAACAACGCCGCGGCCAAAAACCAAAGCAAAGGTCCCACGTGTTTTACCTTACATCTGTCTAGAGGTCGTGTTTCGACAATTCGGGGTTGGTGACGAAGTCCACCAGCCGCTCAACTGCCCCGATGAGCGTGGAATCGAGGTCGCGGAACGTGCTCACCGAGGAGGACACGCGGCGCCACCCCTCCTTCGGGTCCGACCAGCCGAGACGGCGGCACACCCCCGTCTTCCAGTCCTCGCCGTAGGGCACCTCCGGCCACGCGGGGATGCCCACGCTCGCGGGCTTCACCGCCGCCCAGATGTCGACGTAGGGGTGGCCGGTGACCAGCACGTGCGGTCCGACGTTTTCCACCAGACGGGATTCCTTCGTGCCTTCAATCAGGTGGTCCGCCAGCACGCCGATGCGACGGCCGGGACCGGGCTGGAACTCGTCGAGACGCTCCTGCAAGTTGTCCAAGCCCTCGAGGTACTCCACCACCACGCCTTCGACGCGCAGGTCGTGGCCCCACACCTGCTCCACAATCGCGGCGTCGTGGATGCCCTCCACCCAGATCCGCGACGGCATGGCCACCTTGGCCTTGACGTTTTCTACCTTGCGCGAACCCGAGTTGGAGCGCTTCGGCCCCTCGTTGCGCGGTGCGACGTAGCGGGTCAGCGTCACGCGCTGGCCTTCCACCATGAACGCGCCGGGGAGCATCTTGAACAGGCGCTGCGTGCCGTAGCGGTCCTCCAGGCGCACGAAGTCGCCGTCGTAGGTGCGCTCGAACCCGACGACGGCGCCGACGAAATCGTTGCCCACGATCTCTACGATGATGCCGGGCTCAGCCGGCATCTCCGGGTAGGTCGGGCGCTTCGTGCGCGCGTGTCCGCTGAAAATGTCTCCGCTGTACCGGCTATCTCCCATAATGCGTCCGCATTGTATCGGCCCCGTTACACTGGCCCGGATGCACACGCGCGCCGAAGTCTATTCACCCCTGCAGAATACCGCCGTTTGGCTGGCGGCCTGGCTCTACAACGTCGAATCCGCCGACGACACCGTCGACGCACTCACGGACCTTGGCGGCGCGCATTCGTACGGCAGCCTGCCCATGGCGCATTTGCTTCACGACGTCCGCTCCGCCGCCGACCTTTCCACCCCCGGCCCCGCAATCAGACTCGTCCTCTGGGGCCCGGGCCAGGCGCCGCGTCTTCGGGCTGGTTCGCCCGCGATGGAGGCGCTGACCCAGGCCGGCGCCCTGGTCGTGCGCGGGACCGGCATGCACCACATCCTGGTGCCGGAGTATGCGGGTAGTGGCGTGAACTGGCGCTGGTTCGAGGACCCGGAGCCGCTGCCGGAGCCGGAGTGGCTCTCACCCGGCGAGGCCGACCAGCTGCTGTCCCGCGCGACCGACCAGGCGGCAGTCCTGATCGAGGCCGCAGGCGGGACCCGCAAGGAGCTGCCGAACCCGCGGCTGGCGGTGGGCACACTCGCGGACTTCTACGACACCCCGGGGCTTCCCGCCGGTGTCACCCCGCGCGCGGCGAAACTCTTCGCCCGCGCGGACCGGGTGGCTGCCACGATAGAGACGGTGACCGACCGCCTGGACGACCACTCCTTCGACCCGCAGCTGTTCGCGCTCTGGCGCCACGTGCGTTCCGCCCGCATGGCTGGTGTGGCCGATGCGGCGGTGGACTACCAGCGCGAGTGGGCGCGCTAGCGGCCCGGTCGTTTCACCGGGGCGCAGCAGCCTTCTTTGCACGGCGCGCCGTTGACGGTGCAGCCCTGCACCGAGACCGAAGACAAGGTTTTAGGCTTGACTTCCGCGCCGACGGCCTCGGCGATATCGACCACCATGCCGGCGAACGCGGGCTCGAGGCCGACGGTCGGGGTGCGTGTCAGGGAAACCCCCATCTCCTCGCAAGCCTGCTTCAGTTCGGTGTCGAGGTCCCAGACCACCTCCATGTGGTCGGTGATAAATCCGATAGGCACGCAGATGAGTTGCTCCATGCCGTCGGCCTTGAGCTCCTGGGCGCGGTCCACCACGTCCGGCTCCAGCCACGGCGTTGCGGGGTTTCCGGAGCGCGATTGCCACACCACCTCGTAGCGATCTACCCCGGCCTGCTTTGCGACGAGCTCCGCCGCCTCCGCAACCTGCCTCGAGTACAGGTGCTGGTCTGCCGGCCCGCCGGAGTTCTCGTCCGCTGAGGTGGGCACGCTGTGCGCGGTGAATAGCACGCGGGTGTCGCCGGTCGCCTTCGCTACAGCCGCCTGCAGGCCCTGAGCCACGAGCTCGACGAACGTCGGGTGCCCGTAGAACTGCCACAGCTTGGTGTAGGTGATCTCCGGGGTGACCTCGCGGATGCGCTGGATGTCCTCGTCGTACTGCCGGCATGCGGAGTATCCGCCCCAGGCGCTGGTGGCGAAGACGAGGACGTTCCTGTGGCCGTCGTCAAGCACCTGCTTTGCTGCTTCATCCGCGAACGGGTGCCAGTTGCGGTTGCCAAAGTAGACGGGCAGGTCGATGCCGCGCGCCAAAAGCTCGGCCTCGATGTTGGCGATGAGCTCGCGGTTCTGCGCGTTGATGGGGCTCACGCCGCCGAAGTGGAAGTAGTGCTCGCCGACCGCCGCAAGGCGCTCGCGGGGGATGCCGCGGCCGCGCGTGACGTTCTCGAGAAAAGGAATAACCTCGTCCTCTCCCTCGGGGCCGCCGAAGGAAAGGACGAGGAGTGCGTCGTAGTCGTTGAGAGCCATGCCCTCGAGCTTATCCCGCTAGAGCAGGCGCACCGCGTTCGGAGCCATGCCGGACCAACGCACCGGAGCAATGGTGACGTTCTGGCCGGACTGCGGTGCCTCGATCATGGTGCCGTCGCCGAGGTAGATGGCCACGTGCTGGTTGCCGCCCGGGCCCCAGAACAGCAGGTCGCCGCGCTGGGCCTCGCTGGCCGGGATCTGGGTGCCGCGCTGGTACTGGTAACCCGTGTAGTGCGGCAACGCCACGCCGGCGGCCGCGAAGGCGTAGAGCACCAGGCCGGAGCAGTCGAAGCCGGACACCGAGCCGCCGTCGACGCCGGTGGTTGGGCCGTTGGCGTCGCCGCCGCCCCACACGTACGGGGTGCCGATAGCGGACTGTGCACGCGCGATCACGGTCTCCACCTGGGAGGAGTTCGACACCGCGGCGACAGACTTCTGTGTCTTGGCGGAGACATCAGCAGCCGTCTCAACCTCGGGCAGCACCGCGGAAAGGGTGCTTGTCGAGTCTGCAGTTTCCGTGGTGTCGGACGTTTGCTCGACCGTGCCCAGCGCGCCGTTCAGCCCGTCTGCGAAAGCGGTGATCAGCTGCGCCGTGTCCGTGGTGGAGCTGTCGAAGGAGCCGTGGTTCGCGGCAACGCCACCGACCATCGCGATGCCGGCCGCGACAGCGCCAACCTTGGCGATCGTGTCACTGTCCAGCGCCGGCAGGCCGCTCTGGGACGACAGCGCGGCGATGTCGCTGTCGGAGGACGTCTGCGCCACCGTGCGCACCGCGTCGATCACGGTCTCGCGGCTGGGCTCGGGCGCCTCCGGTGCGTCGTTGGATACGCGCTGGCGCACCAGATCCACGACCTCTTCCGGCACCTCGTAGGTGGTGTCGCCCTTGGACACAGTAAGGGTGGCGGCGTACGGGTCGGCGGAGATGGCATTGTCCGGTGCAGCCTCGGCAGACGCGCTGTCTGCGGTTTCCGGCTGCACCTGGGGCGCGTTGGTCTGAGTGTCAGGCTGGGCCTGGTCGGGCTGGGCTTGCTCGGACTTGGCCGGACGCTGCTGCTCCAGGTCCTTCTGCGCGCTATCGAGCTGGGACTGGGCGGCGTCGCGCTCAGCGACGGAGGCTTCGAGCGCGGCGCGGTTTGCGTCGAGAAGCTCGCGCGCGTTTGCCTCGGCCTGCTTCGCCTCGGCCTCGGAAGCGTCGGCGAGCTCGCTCGCTTCGCGCAGCGTGGCCTCCTCATTCGCCGCCTCGGCACGCGCCTGCTCCGCCTCAGCGAGCTTTGCGCGCTTCTCCTCGGAGCGCTGGCGCAGGAAGAGCGAACGGTCCAGCACATCTCGCTGGGTGTCCTTGCCACTGACGGCGACGAGTGCGTCGCTCGGGCTCGCGCCGCGGTACTGCGAACGGCTCAGCTCGTCGAGCTCGGCGCGCAGAGCGTCGACACGCTCCTGCGCCTCGTCGAGACGGCGCTTCGCCTCGTCCTTGCCACGGCGGGCCTGCTCAGCCTTGACCTGCGCATCGTGCAGATCCACCAGGGACTGGTTAACAGACTCCTGCAGGCCGCCGAGGTCGAGGTTGAGCGAGTCCACGTTGGCTTGCGCACGGGACACAGCGGTCACAAGTTCGCCCATCGCAGAGGTGGAACTCTGGCCGGTGGCGGCCGGGCTGACTAGGCCCGCCGCCAAAGAAACAGTTGCGGCACACGCGGCGGCACCGAGCACATTTCGCGCACGACCAAACCGGGTGCCCCTTTGTGGATTTGCCACGAAGGTGCTCCTCACACCGCCCGTCGCGCACACTTCAGCGGCACTCGGGCGATCAAGAAAACCCGAGGCTTCAAAGCGCAGGCGAAAACCGTGACTAGCGGTTCCACGAGCGGTCTAGATGTTGACTACTGACGCGGCAGCGCGAATCCCGGCTGGCACAGCTCTGCCCTGGAACCTGGTACTCGGCGTGCTTCCCCACATGCCCGAACCTTCGCGGGCGCTTGACTAGAGCGCCCTAACGGTGCCATTGCGTTGCGTGTGACAACCATCGACCCGCGAGCCGATACGGGAACCATACGTCAAGGCAACAAACTTGTATCCCTTTTGTTACAAACAATCTCGCGAGTCAAGGCTATTCACATGATTCACACCCGTCTCACCAGCACAAACCTGGGCGCGAGAGCGTTACGTGACGTTCGTCACATTGCCGGGCTCACGCTCGCAAAAGTTGACCAAACTGATGAAAACGTGGAATCTGACCTGCGGGTTTCCGGGGGCACGTCAACTTTTGCGAGCGAGCGCGTCAAGGCAGCAAGCTTGTCGACGACTACCCGCGGCGGGCGGAGAACGCAGCCGCCGCAGCTACCGCGGCAAGGACGACGAGCACGGCCGCGACCACCAGCGGCCAGTTCAACGAGAACCCGTTGGCAGCGTCGGCGAAGGCGTGGACGCCGGCGACGTAATCCGGTTCGGCGACCATCGCCCGCTCACCGCGCTCCACCTGAGCGCGGTTCAAGGAGTCGCTCACCCCGACAGCGACCTGCGGGGTGCGCACCAGCACTGTGTCGAGACCGGTTTCGGCGGCGGCGTCCTGCGCCAAGTCGCGAAGGTCCGCGATCACCGGCGGGGTCTGCTCGAGCACGATCATGCCCGCGGTGTCGAGACTGGCGTCGGCGAGAGCGGCTTGCAGTGCCGGACCCAGTTCCGCGTTGACCGGATTGTCGGTGCCGAAGGCCACCGGGGACGAGGCGAGCTGGGAGACGAGATCTTCCAGCGCTGCTTCAGTCTGCATGGGCCTTGCTCCTCGGGTTTCCGGGCAATCTATACGGTCGGTTTTGCAGTGTAACGGTGGTGGCCGGAGGTGCGTCGATAAGCGCAATGCGAAAACATAACGGGCGTACTGTTAATATGGGCGCGGAACTATGGAAGGTCGCATAAACTAGTGGCTTGACCATAGGGTCGCTAACCCCTGATTAGATACGACGAGAATTGGAGCTCACCGTGGCAGAAAGCAAGAACTCGTTCGGTGCCAAGAAGACGCTCGAGGTCGGCGGAAAGTCCTACGACTACTTCGCGCTCGACGCTGTCGAAGGCATGGAGAAACTCCCCTACTCCCTCAAGGTGCTGGGCGAGAACCTCCTGCGCACCGAGGACGGCAAGAACGTCACCGAGGACCACATCAAGGCAATCGCGAACTGGGACCCCTCGGCGGAGCCGAGCGTGGAAATCCAGTTCACCCCGGCCCGCGTCCTCATGCAGGACTTCACCGGCGTGCCGTGCGTGGTCGACCTTGCAACCATGCGTGAGGCCGTGAGCACCCTCGGCGGCAACCCGGACCAGGTCAACCCGCTGAACCCGGCCGAGATGGTCATCGACCACTCCGTGATCATCGAAGCATTCGGCTCCGAGAACGCCATCGACAAGAACGTCGAGATCGAGTACCAGCGCAACGAGGAGCGCTACCAGTTCCTGCGCTGGGGCGCAGAGAACTTCTCCAACTTCCGCGTCGTCCCGCCGGGAACCGGCATTGTCCACCAGGTCAACATCGAGTACCTCTCCCGCGTCGTCTTCGACAACGAGGGCCTGGCGTACCCGGACACCTGCATCGGCACCGACTCCCACACCACCATGGAAAACGGCCTGGGCATCCTGGGCTGGGGCGTCGGCGGCATCGAGGCTGAGGCCGCAATGCTCGGCCAGCCGGTCTCCATGCTCATCCCGCGCGTTGTGGGCTTCAAGCTCACCGGCGAGATCCCGACCGGCGTGACCGCAACCGACGTCGTGCTCACCATCACCGAGATGCTGCGCGAGCACGGTGTGGTGCAGAAGTTCGTCGAGTTCTACGGCAACGGCGTCAAGGAAATCCCGCTGGCAAACCGCGCCACCATCGGCAACATGTCCCCGGAGTTCGGCTCCACCTGCGCGATCTTCCCGATCGACGAGGAGACCATCAACTACCTGCACCTGACCGGCCGCTCCCAGGAGGACATCGACCGCGTCGAGGCATACGCCAAGGCACAGGGCATGTGGCTGGAGCAGGACGCAGAGGAGGCCGAGTACTCCGAGTACCTCGAGCTGGACCTGTCCACCGTCGTCCCGTCCATCGCCGGCCCGAAGCGCCCGCAGGACCGCATCCTGCTGTCCGAGTCCAAGGACACCTTCCGCAAGCAGCTGCCGGACTACAACACCGCGGGCGAGGGCACCTCCGAGCCGGTTCGCGCCGAGAAGGTCGACGCCGTCTCCTACAACGAGTCCTGGGCCGCCAACGGCGAGTCCGCCGCTGAGGGTGCAGAGGGCCGCGCGTCCAAGCCGGTCATCGTCGAGTCCCCGAAGGGCGGCGAGTACACCCTGGACCACGGCTTCGTGGCCATCGCCGCTGTGACCTCCTGCACCAACACCTCCAACCCGTCCGTCATGGTCGGCGCTGCCCTGCTGGCACGCAAGGCCGCCGAAAAGGGCCTGAAGGCCAAGCCGTGGGTCAAGACCATCATGGCTCCGGGCTCCCAGGTCGTGGACGGCTACTACGAGCGCGCTGACCTGTGGAAGGACCTGGAGGCCGTCGGCTTCTACCTCTCCGGCTTCGGCTGCGCATCCTGCATCGGCAACTCCGGCCCGCTGCCGGCCGAGGTTTCCGACGCCGTCAACGAGTTCGACCTCACCGCAACCGCCGTGCTGTCCGGCAACCGCAACTTCGAGGGCCGCATCTCCCCGGACGTGAAGATGAACTACCTCGCGTCCCCGCTGCTGGTCATCGCATACGCCATCGCCGGCACCATGGACTTCGACTTCGAGACCCAGCCGCTGGGCCAGGACGCCGACGGCAACGACGTCTTCCTCAAGGACGTCTGGCCGTCCACCGAGGAGATCGAAGAGACCATCGCAGGCACCATCTCCCGCGAGATGTACGAGGCCGACTACGCCGACGTGTTCAAGGGCGACGAGCAGTGGCAGGGTCTGGACATCCCGACCGGCAAGACCTTCGACTGGAACGAGGACTCCACCTACATCCGCAAGGCGCCGTACTTCGACGGCATGCCGGAGGAGCCGGAGGCAGTCCAGGACATCGAGGGCGCACGCGTGCTGGCAAAGCTGGGCGACTCGGTGACCACCGACCACATCTCGCCGGCTTCCTCCATCAAGCCGGGCACCCCGGCCGCGAACTACCTGGACGCCAACGGTGTCGAGCGCAAGGACTACAACTCCTTCGGCTCCCGCCGCGGCAACCACGAGGTCATGGTCCGCGGCACCTTCGCCAACATCCGCCTGCGCAACCAGCTGGTGGACGAGCAGGGCGGCTACACCCGCGACTTCACCCAGGAGGGTGCACCGCAGGCCTACATCTACGACGCCGCGATGAACTACGCCGAGAAGAACATCCCGCTGGTGGTCATCGCCGGCAAGGAGTACGGCACCGGTTCCTCCCGCGACTGGGCTGCGAAGGGCACCAACCTGCTGGGCGTGAAGGCCGTCATCGCCGAGTCCTTCGAGCGCATCCACCGCTCGAACCTCATCGGCATGGGCGTGCTGCCGCTGCAGTTCCCGGAGGGCCAGTCCCACGAGTCCCTCGGCCTGGACGGCACCGAGACCTTCACCCTGACCGGCATCACCGAGTTCAACAACGGTGAGATCCCGGCGACGGTCCACGTCAAGGCTGAGAAGGACGGCGCCGACGCCGTCGAGTTCGACGCAGTGGTCCGCGTGGATACGCCGGGTGAGGCGGAGTACTTCCGCCACGGCGGCATCCTGCAGTACGTGCTGCGCCAGATGGTCAAGAGCTAACAGGCTTTCGGCCGTCGTTTCAGGGGCCCCGCACGCCGCGGGGCCCCTTCCCCATTTTTCTGACCCCTACCTGGAGCCCGAAGGAGCCCCCTCATGCCGATTGTCAGCGACGAAGAGCTGCAGCGCCGCCGCGGCGAGATCATCGACGCCGCCCGCGTCTGCTTCGCACACTACGGCTACGAGGGGGCAACCGTGGCCCGTCTTGAAGAAGCCACCGGTAAGACCCGGGGCGCGATCTTCCACCACTTCGGCGACAAGGAGACACTGTTTCTCGCCATCGCCGAGGCGGACGCAGAAAGGCAGGCCCAAGTGGTCAGTGAGCGCGGTTTGGTGGAGGTCATGCGCGGCATGCTCGTGGACCGCAGCTCCAACGACTGGTTCACCACCCGCGCCGAGATCCTGCGCAAGCTGCGCACCGACCCCGAGTTCGAGGCGCGTTGGCGCGAGCACCAGGAGGTGCTTGACCGTGCGGTCCGCGAGCGCTTGGAGTCCAACAAGCAAATGCGTGACGACGTCCCCGTGGCCGTCGTGCAGACCTACCTGGAAACAGTGCTCGAGGGCTTCATCACCAAACTCGCCTCCGGCGAGCCCGTGGAGCGGCTCGAGGAAATGCTCGACGTGGTAGAGCAGTCAGTCCGCGGGTAATTCCGAAAAATAGACTAAGCGGTATAGAATTGCCGCTATGTCAAAGCTGCTTTTCCTCTCACTTCGCAACGGCGAAATTGGGCCGGACGTCGCCCACGCCGAGTACCACGACGCCCTGCGCGCCACGGGCTTGAGCGAAGTGGACATGGAACTGCGCGTCATCGACTCCCCCGACTCCGAGCTCGGCCCCCTCGACCCCGTCAGCGGCATCATCGTCGGCGGCTGCTCGCTGAACGTGACCAACCCCGAGCGCGACGCGTGGCACAAGCGTATCGACGCCATCCTGTCCGCCGCCGTCGACTCCGACAAGCCTGTCTTCTTCGTCTGCTTCGGCATCTCCTGGCTGGTGGACCACCTCGGCGGCGAGGTCGGACGCACCCACCCTGAGCCGTCCGGCCCGACCACCGTGAACGTGGTGGCGGAAGACGAGCTCGCCGGGCCCAACGGCACGTTTACCGCGCTGACGGGGCACACCGAGAACCCGGTGCGCGTGCCCGATTCCCTCACCGTCGTGGCCACCGGGCCCGACGGGATGGTGCAGATAGTGCGCTACACCGACCGGGTCTGGGCCACCCAGTTCCACGCCGAGATGGACGCCGACGCCATGCGCACCCGCATGGACTTCTTCCACGACTACGGCTACTTCCCCGCCGAGGAGTACGCCCGCATCGTCGCCGACCTGCCCAACCACGACGTAAGCCGGGCGAACGGGCTGCTGCGCACTTTCACCCGGCTCTGCACCGAGGGCCGGTTCGACTAAATCTCGGAGACCTTCGCCTCGCCGCCCTCGAAGTCGAGCGGGTTGCGGTCGAACTGCTTGCCGCGGCCGACCGCTTCCACGATCACATCCGCCACGAGCTCGCGCGGGGTTTCTGACGAGGGGTCCCTTTGGTCGTCGAGAAGCGCGATGCCCTTAGCCGGATCATCGGTGAGGCGGGTGGGCCCGAGGATTTGGTACGGCAGGTCGGAGGCGAGCAGCCGCTTATCGACGGCCTTCTTGGCCTCGACGTAGGCGTACCACGAACCGCCGTCGTCCTCCGTGGTGGCCTCGGCGGCGCCGGCGTAAGAGACCATGACGGTAAACGGGGCGAACTCGCCGAGCTCCTCGAGTGCGTCGATCATGGCCATCGCCGCGTCGCGGTCCACTGCGTAGGTGCGCTCGGCGGAACCGCCGCCGGCACCCGCGGACCACACGACCACGTCGAACGGGGTGAGCAGGCGGGCCCAGTCCTCCTCGTCGAGGGTGGTCAGGTCGCGGACGATGGCGGTCGCGCCGTCGTCGACAAGCTGTTGCACATGATCGGGGTTGCGCACGAGCGCGCTGACGCTGTGGCCAGCCTTTACGAGCTTAGGGACGGAGTGGCGCGAGACGTTGCCGCCCGCGCCGAGAACGAGAACGTGTTGGGATTGCTTAGGTGTTTCCATAACGCCCACCGTAACGCTATTTCTGCGCCTATACTTTGCGCATGCACGCAATTATTACGACCACTGGTAAAGACCGCCCCGGCGTCATCGCCGCAGTTGCTAAGACCGCCGCGGACGAGGGGCTGAACATCCTCGATGTCTCCCAGACCATCATGGACGACTACTTCACCATGATCATGCGAGTCGCGCTGCCCGATGGCGAGGTGGACATGGGCGCGCTGCAGGAGGCGTTCGACGCCGCCGGTAAGCCGCTCGGCATGGTCGTGCGCATCCAGTCCGAGGCCCTGTTCAGCGCCATCAACGACATCTAAGGGGCGGCTATGAATTTCGAGTTTTCAGACGCGCGGTTCCTCGACGTCATCCGCATGATCGAGGACTACCGCCTGGACATCCGCACCGTGACGATGGGCATTTCGCTCATCGGCTGCACCCGCCCCACGATGGAAGCCACCGCGCAGGCGGTGTACGACCGCGTGATGGAACGCGCGCGTGACCTGGTGCCGGTGTGCGAGGGCATCGAGCGCGAGCTGGGCATCCCGATCGTGAACAAGCGCATCTCCGTCACCCCCGTCGCGCTGGTGGCGGCGGGCGCAGACGGCAACCCGGTGGAGATTGCCCGCGCCCTGGACCGCGCGGCCGGCGAGCTCGGCGTCAACTTCGTCGGCGGCTACTCCGCGCTGGTGGAGAAAGGCGGCACGACCGCGGACAAGAAGCTGATTTACTCCATCCCGGAAGCGCTGAGCGAAACGGACAACGTCTGTGGGTCGGTCAACGTGGCGTCGTCACGCGCCGGCATCAACATGAACGCCGTGGCCAAGATGGGTGAGATTGTGAAGGAGGCCGCGGAGGCGACGGCGGAGCGCTCCTCCATTGCCTGCGCCAAGCTGGTCGTCTTCGCCAACGCCGTGGGCGACAACCCGTTCATGGCCGGCGCGTACCACGGCATCGAGGAGCCGGACACGGTGATCTCGGTGGGTGTGTCTGGTCCGGGTGTGGTGGACAACGCGATCGCGCCGCTGAAGGGTGCGCGCCTGAACGAGGTCGCCGAGGAGATTAAGAAGGCCGCGTTCAAGATCACCCGCGCGGGCCAGCTCGTGGGCACGCTGGCAGCGGAGCGCCTCGGCGTGCCGTTTGGCATCGTGGACCTCTCGCTCGCGCCGACGGCGGAGATGGGCGATTCAGTGGCGCACGTGCTCGAGCGCATGGGCCTGGACCAGGTGGGCACGCACGGGACGACCGCTGCGTTGGCGCTGCTCAACGACGCCGTGAAGAAGGGGGGCATGATGGCCTGCTCCCGCGTGGGCGGCCTGTCCGGCTCCTTCATCCCGGTTTCCGAGGACAAGGGCATGATCGACGCGGTTCACAGCGGTGCCATCTCCATGGACAAACTCGAGGCGATGACCTCGATCTGCTCCGTGGGCTTCGACATGATCGCCATCCCCGGCGACACTTCAGCGGAGCTCATCGCGGGCATGATTGCCGACGAAGCCGCGATCGGCGTGATGAACCACAAGACCACCGCTTCGCGCCTGATCCCGGTGCCCGGGACCAAGCCCGGCGACGAGGTGAACTTCGGCGGGTTGCTCGGCTACGCGCCGGTCATTCCGGTGAACACGGTGGGCAACGACGAGTTCATCCACCGCGGCGGATTCATCCCCGCGCCGGTGCACGGGTTCAGGAACTAGCGCTTCTTCCCTACCGCGAACCAGGCGACCCAGCCCAGGGTATTGACAGCGCCAATCACCGGGGTCCACAGCCACTTCGGGCCGCGCACTCGCTTTGAGTTGGTGCGCGCCAGGTCGCGCAGCGCGAAAGCCTTACCAGCGGTGTCGATGGTGGCGAGCACGCCGGCAATGGTCTTCTGGTCGGAAGAAAGGCCGTTCCAGGCGTCCTTGATGGTGTCGATGATGTCGTTGTTTCTTGCCATATTGCGAGTGTAGCGGGCTGCTTTCGGGGTCCACGCTTCGTCCGTCGATAAGCAAGATGCTCACTATAGTGGACAAACTCTTGTGCGGTTATGTTTCGGTTTATACGTTCGTGGAAACGAAACTTCCGAACCGAAGGAGGCCGCAAATGCAACGTCGTAAAATTCTGCACATCATTACCGAACGCGTTAACTGCGAACCCCGCGGGATCACAGTCGATTCAAACATTATGCAGTTCGAGTGGATTCTCGGTGACATCATCCTTTCTGGATATATTCCATAGAATTGAATCTATTTTTTTCAGGGGTTGAGGTAAGGAACATCTCTACAAAACCAGAGCCCTGGAGCATTTCGTCCCACTCGATAGATTCTTCATTTTTACTTAAATCAGGGAATCTTCCCCAAAGACGAACAACTTTTCCTTCGTGAAGTCCAGGGTTAAAGAGATCGAAGTGGTACCAGAGCTGATTTTCGGGGGAGCCGCTGTTTCTTCCCGCTTGGATGCCGACTCCTGCTAAAATTGTTTCCTCTGGAAGTATGGTGTCTTGAAACATTTGGGTGGATATATTTTTCAAAAACTTGATTTCATCAGTCGTGATAGAAATAAATTGATTGATGACTATTCTCCTAGCGGTAGAAAGCAGTGATTATTCCGACAGGTCGGCCGTCTCCGCTCACGGGATCTACTCGCTCTGTGGCAACAACCGTCATAACTCTTCCATTGATTGGGTAAGAGCATTCTTTCTTGCCATTTCCTGCATTTAAGCCGCCTTTGCAGTCGGGGGCGTTATGTAAAACTGTGTCAATCTCTGTAGTGGCTGGAACGAAACCGCCGTGACTGTCCTTGATCTGAGAAAGCCCAAAACCAACACTGCCGGGCTCATCTCCCTGCCCTACGCGGAGTGGAAGATCCTCGCCTTTCGGGCCAATGATTGTTTGGCTAATAGTCCAGTCAATTGGCTGAGCGGCCACTGCAGTGGGGGAAACAAGTAACCCGATAAATGCCACCAAAGTGGCGGATAAAAATTTCTTTACTTTCACGGGCAACACCCTTCAAAAATATCTGGAAGATATGCGACGGGAGAGAATAAACCTTTGGCGCTGATGTTGGGGTCAAGTGAGACATGAATCAAAAAGGAAACCCTGTCTCATTAATTATGATGGTTTAGCTCTCCGTTTCCCGCAAGACCTTTTGTGAATATATAAATTAATTTATTCAGAATCGACACCTCAGATCCTTTTCGGGGGCTGGAGCAGGCACTTACTTGGGTGTTCCACTGGAACTCAACGCCATTCGGCGCGAACGTCATTGGCAAGCTTCTTGATGTCCACAGCGAAGAATATTTGACGTTGGATTACGCTCGAGGTGAGGTGACCCCGCAGGTCAGTGGGATGCCGAAGATGCGCAGCGCGCTAACCCCAGACGACGTGTATCCCTTATTCGAGCTGGTCTGGGCCAAAAATGAGCCAGACCCATACGGAGAGACGCCGAAGTTTCCGAAGCTCTCGGCGGTGCGGCTCATTTGCGAACGCAGTGGAGAGCTCGCCTCCGGCATTGACGTCTTCTACCCAGTGGGCGGTGAAGATGCCATAGAGAAGTTCCTACCCCGAGTTCGTTGGGGCCAGACAGTCGATTCACTCTTCTCCGACCTCTGGCACTTCGGAGAGCTGAACGACTTGGTGAAACCGTTTCAATGCCTGAAAATCGGAAACGAGTACGCGACTACGACACCGCCACCGCGCGAGGTTGACTGCCCGATGGTCACCGTTGATGTCCCCAACGAGTCGCTCCGGCTAAGTAAGGCCGACGGCGAGTTGCTGATGATTGTGGACCTCACCGATGAGGCCGTTGAGCGGATGTTGGCCGAATTTAGGCGGCTAGTGGACCCCTGGGCGCAGCCTCGGATGCCCGTCGGTTCTCATCCCGACTATGAGCCCTGGGCTGGCGCTGTGCCATTCTGAAAAATGTGATCCTAGTAACAGTTTTTCTCCTTATGTGTTCGATGGTGGACATAGATCCTGTTTATGTCGGGGCGGCTTGTAGGTTAATCGTAAACCCATTCGATTAGGCAACTTGAAAGGAGGGCGAAATGACCGTTGAACTGCGAAAGCACGTCGACACAATCATTCATGCCCTCCTGGCCATGAAGGACCTGTGTGCAGACCCCGATGCGGTCGAGTTCGAGGAGGTTCGGGAGGATTTCGAGCGCCTCGAAGCAATATTCAACGTGAAGGCTACGCTCGACGCGCTTTTCGCGTACGTGTGCGAGCGTGACGACGCCGGGCGCGTCGTCGGCTCAAAGCACGCCAATCAGTACCTTCAAAAGAAGCTCGGGTTGGAGCCCAAGGACGCTTACGACCGTCTCGCCCGAGGCCGGGACTACTACGGTGAGCCCGAGGTTGAAGAGGAGCAGGTCACCGACCTGTTCGATACCGATTGTGAGGAAACCCCCGCGGATCCGGCGGCGGAGGCAGAGCGGGAGGAAGCGACCCGCGAGGCTGCTCGAGCGGCTGCCCGCGAAGAGGCGCGGCGCAAGCAAGAAGAAGCCCGCCGTGCCGCCGAGCGAGTGAACGCCGAGAAACAGCGCGTGATCCGCCAAGAGCTAGACAAGCTTGTCGGGGATGCGAAGGGAGCGCGTGCCCGTCTCCAGGCGGACGCGCTCGCGGAGGCTCCTCGACGTTCCGTGAAAGATTTGCGCGCCACCGTGCGCCGCTGGGTCGAGCGCGAGAACCGCAAGCACGTCGAGCCTACGAACCCGAACGCGGGCATGGAAAACCGCGGGCTGCACATCGGCGCCCAGCGCGCAGACGGGACATGCCGGATAACTATCGATGCCGTGGCCTCTGATTCAGCGCTGTTCAAAGCGCTGAGCGATAAGGGGTTGGTGCCCAACTCGAACCTCCCCGAGGGTGTCGAGGATTACCGCACGCCGTCGCAACGCAGGTACGACCAGTTCTCCGAGGTACTCAAGCATTACGACGCCTGCGCGAAACCAACCGGCGGCGGGTGCGCATCCGTGGTTGTGTCGGTGACGCTGGACGAACTGGCGGAGGCCGGGCCGACCACCAAGTTCGCCACCAACACCGGAATCGAGCTCGACGCCTTCGACCTCGTGCGTTTGGGCATGGATGGAACGTCCGACTTCGTGCTGACTGTCGACGACGCAACGTCGTTGCCGTTGAACCTCTACCGGACGCGGCGATTGGCGTCACTGGCGCAGCGGATCACGTTGCTGGCGGTGCAGGGCGTGTGCGCCTGGACCGGCTGCACTGCCCCGCTCACGGAGACGGAGATCCACCACATCACATCGTGGCTGCAAGGCGGTGACACCAACATCGACAACCTCACAGCGCTGTGTCGGACCCACCACCGCTGCAACAACGACTTCAAAGACCACAGAAACAACACCAGTCACATGGATGTGGACCCAGCGACGGGTCGGGCCGGGGTGAAGGAACCCGAGTGTGCAACGCTGCAGTTCAACCACGCGGACTCGGCCGAGCATTCAGCGGTGAACAGGTTACGGAAGAGACACCGGCAGCGCGATCGGGCAACCGTGCCCGATCCGGGTGGCGCTTCGGCCCCACCGGAACCTCGAGTACCACCAGAACCGCCGGATCCACCTCCCCCACGGGAGCCGGTGGAGCCCCCGCCCTGGGCGAAGGGGCAAGACCCGTACCCGCCGTTCTAGATTTGCCTCTCGAGCAGGTCGGGAAGTTTAGGCGAGCTCGACGATCTCCATGTACTCGTCGCTCCACATGTCCTCGTCACCCTCGGGCATGATGATGACCCGCTCGGGCTCGAGCGCGCGCACCGCGCCCGGGTCGTGGGTGACCAGGACCACGGCGCCGGTGTAGGTCTTGAGCGCGTCGAGGACCTGCTCGCGGGATTGCGGGTCGAGGTTGTTTGTGGGCTCGTCGAGCAGCAGGACGTTTGCGCGCGAGGAGACGAGGGTCGCCAGCGCGAGGCGGGTCTTCTCGCCGCCCGAAAGCGTGCCGGCGGGCTGCTCCAGCTTGTCGCCCGAGAACATGAAGGCACCGAGCAGGCCTCGCAGGTCCTGCTGGCCGGCGTCGGGGCAAGCCTCGATGGTGTTCTCCCAGACACTCTTGTCGCCGTCGATGGTGTCGTGCTCCTGGGCGAAGTAGCCGATCTTCAGCCCGTGGCCCGAGACCACGCCGCCCTCGCCGTCGGTGCGCTCCACCCCGGCGAGCAGCTTGAGCAGGGTGGTCTTGCCGGCGCCGTTGGTGCCCAGCACGACCACGCGCGAGCCCTTGTCCACCGCCAAGTCCACGCCCGCGAAGACCTCGAGGGAGCCGTACATCTTTGTCAGGCCCTTGCCAAACAGCGGGGTCTTGCCGCACGGCGCCGGCTCCGGGAAGGAGATGGAGGCGACCTTGTCGGCCACCCGGACCTCGTCGAGCTCCCCCATCATGCGCTCAGCGCGCGCCATCATCTGCTTCGCGGCCGAGGCCTTCGTGGCCTTCGCACCCAACTTCGCGGCCTGCTTCTGCAGGGCTGAGGCTTTCTTCTCGGCGTTGGCGCGCTCGCGGCGGCGCCGGGCCTCGTCGAGGGCGCGGGCGTCCTTGTACTTGGAAAAACCCATGTTGTAGACGTCGGCCTCGGCGCGCACCGCGTCCAAGAACCAAACCTTGTTGCACACCGCGTCGAGCAGCTCGACGTCGTGGGAGATCATGATCAGCCCGCCCTCGTGCTTGGACAGGAAGTTGCGCAGCCAGGAGATGGAGTCGGCGTCGAGGTGGTTGGTCGGCTCGTCGAGAAGCAGGGTGGTCTGGGACTTGCCCGAACCTTGGCGCGAGGCGAACAGGATCTGGGCGAGCTCCACGCGGCGGCGCTGGCCGCCCGACAGGGTCTTCAGCTGCTGGTCCAGGATGCGCTCCGGCAGCCCCAGGTTGTCGCAAATCTGGGCCGCCTCCGCATTCGCCTCGTAGCCGCCGAGGGCCTGGTAGCGCTCCTCCAGCCGGGAGAACTTCGCAATCGCCTTGTCGCGCTTCTCCCCGTCCGTCTCCTCCATCAGCTTCTGCTGCTTCGCCATCGAGCGCTGGATCTGGTCCAGGCCGCGGGCCGACAGGACGCGGTCGCGGGCGGTCTGCTCGATGTCGCCCTCCTTCGAGTCCTGCGGGAGGTAGCCGATCTCACCCGAGCGGGTCACCGAGCCGCCGTAGGGTTCGGTCTCCCCCGCCAGGATGCGCATCGTGGTGGTCTTGCCGGCGCCGTTGCGGCCGACCAGGCCGATGCGGTCGCCGGGTTGGACGCGGAGGTGCTGGCCGGGGGCGTCGAGAAGCGTGCGCGCGCCGACCCGGACCTCGAGATCATTGGTGACAATCACGGGGGTTCACTGTATCAACCACCCCCAAATCGCCAGCTACTTCTTCGACACCGCGCGCACGATCCAAACGATTAGCGCGATGATCAGCGCGACCTTCAGCGCAACCAGGCCGACGGTACCGAGCATGGCCAGAATTTCAGCAAACCCAACGTTCACAACAATCCTCCTTCACAACGCGCAAGTCCCCCACAGGTTAACAACCTGGGGGGGGACTTCAAGGGGCGCTTTTACACCGCGAAACCGAGGGCGCGGAGCTGCTCGCGGCCCTCCTCGGTGATGAACTGCGGGCCCCACGGCGGCATCCAGACCCAGTTCAGGTCCAGCTCGTCGACCGCCGTGTTGTTCACGACCGACAGGGTGGCCTGGTCCTCGATCACGTCGGTGAGCGGGCACGCCGGCGACGTAAGCGTCATGTTGACCACCGCAACGGTCTTGCCCTCGCGCTCCTCAATCCACAGGTCGTAGACCAAGCCGAGGTCAACGACGTTGATGCCCAGCTCCGGATCGATCACGTCGTGGAGGTACTCCTCCACCTCGCCGATGAGCTTGAGCTGCTCCTCGGTCTGCTGCGGGCGCTCCGCCTGCTTATCCGGTTCAGTCATGGCTACTCCTTATCTTCCGGGGCGTCCGATTCTCCCAGTGCGTCCGACGTCGCCGCCTGGAACGCCTTCCACCCCAGCAGCGCGCACTTCACGCGCGCCGGGAACTTGGCCACGCCGGCGAAGGCCACGCCGTCGCCGATCTTCTCTGCATCCCCCTCGACGGTGCCGCGGGAGGTCACCATCTCCTCGAACGACGCGAGCTTCTTCATCGCCTCGTCGACCGGCAGGCCGATGATTTCTTCAGCCATCACCGACGTGGAGGCCTGCGAGATGGAGCACCCCTCCGCGTCGTAGGAGACGTCCTCGACGGTGCAGCCGTCGTCGGAAAGGTGCACTCGCAACGTCAGCTCGTCGCCGCACGACGGGTTGACGTGGTGCACCTCCGCCTCGTACGGCTCGCGCAGCCCCGCATGCTGCGGGTTCTTGTAGTGGTCCAGGATGACTTCCTGGTACATGGATTCGAGGTTCATCGCGCGAAAAACTCCTTCGCTTTGCTAATCGACGACACCAAGGTATCAACCTCGTCCAGCGTGTTGTACAGGTAGAAGCTCGCCCGGGACGTGGACTGCATGTCCAGCCCCCGGTGCAGCGGCCACGCGCAGTGGTGGCCCGTGCGGATGGCAACACCCTCGGAATCGAGCACCTGGCCCAGGTCGTGCGGGTGCACGCCCTCGACCGTAAAGGCGATCGCGCCGCCGCGGTTGTCGGCGGTGAGCGGTCCGGCGATCCGGAGGCCGTCGATACGCTGCATCTGCTCCAGGGCGTAGGCGGTGAGCTCGCGCTCGTGGGCGGCGATGTCCTCCATGCCGATCTCGGTGAGGAAGCGCACCGCCTCGCCGAGCCCCACGACCTGGGAGGTCATCTGGGTGCCCGCCTCGAAGCGCTGCGGCGCCGGCGCGTAGGTGGAGCCCTCCATGCGCACGACCTCGATCATCGAGCCGCCCGTGAGGAACGGCGGCAGCTCGTTAAGGTGCTTCGAGTACAGCGCGCCCACGCCGTTTGGGCCGCACATCTTGTGCCCGGAGAACGCCGCGAAGTCGACGTCGAGTGCGTGGAAGTCCACCGGCATGTGCGGCACCGACTGGCAGGCGTCGAGCACGGTGAGCGCGCCGACGGCCTTTGCGCGGCGCACCATCTCGGCGACGTCGGCGTGCGCGCCGGTGACGTTGGACTGGTGGGTAAAGGCAACAACCTTGACCGTGTCGTCGAGCTCGAGCGAGTCGAGGTCGATGCGGCCGTCCTCGGTCATCGCATACCATTTCAGCTCAGCACCGGTGCGGCGCGCCAGCTCCTGCCACGGCACGAGGTTGGCGTGGTGCTCCAGCTCCGTGATCACGATGGTGTCGCCCTCGCCCACGGCGAACGAGCCGGCGCGGGAATCACCCAGCACGTACGCGACCAGGTTCAGCGCCTCAGTGGCGTTTTTGGTGAACGCGATCTCGTCGTTGTCGGCGCCGACGAAGGCCGCGATGGCCTCGCGGGCGGACTCGTACGCGTCGGTGGCCTCCTCCGCCAGCTCGTAGGAGCCGCGGTGCACGGGCGCATTGCAGCCGAGCACGAAGTCGCGCTCAGCGTCCCAGACCCGCTGCGGGCGCTGCGACGTCGCCCCCGAATCCAGGTACACCAGCGGCTTGCCGCCGCGCACGGTGCGAGACAGGATCGGGAACTCCTTGCGGATGGCTGTTACGTCGAGCGCCATTAGATGAACTTCTCGTAGCCCTCGGCCTCGAGCTGGTCGGCGAGCGAGGCGTCGCCGGTCTGCACGATCTTGCCGTCGGCGAAGACGTGGATGAAGTCGGGCTTGACGTAGTTCAAGATGCGCTTGTAGTGCGTGATCATGAGCACGCCGCCGCCGGTCTCCTCCTGGTAGCGGTTGATGCCCTCGGAAACGATGCGCAGCGCGTCGACGTCCAGGCCGGAGTCCGTCTCGTCCATGACCGCGAATTTCGGCTTCATCAGGGCAAGCTGCATGACCTCGTGGCGCTTCTTCTCGCCGCCGGAGAAGCCCTCGTTGACGGAGCGCTCGGAGAAGGAGGCGTCCATCTGCAGCGCCTCGCGGGCGGCATTGAGCTCGCCGACCCACTCGCGCAGCTTCGGGGCCTCGCCGCGCACCGCGGTGACTGCGGAACGCATGAAGTTCGAGGAGGACACGCCCGGCACCTCAACCGGGTACTGCATGGCCAGGAAGAGGCCGGCGCGGGCGCGCTCGTCGATTTCCATGTCGAGGACGTTCTCGCCGTCGAGAAGCACCTCGCCCTCGGTGACCTCGTACTTCGGGTGGCCCGCCAGCGTGTAGGCCAGGGTGGACTTGCCGGAGCCGTTCGGGCCCATGATCGCGTGGGTCTCGCCGCCCTTGATGGTCAGGTTGACGCCCTTGAGGATCGGCTTCGGCTCTTGGCCTTCCTCGGTGGGCAGGACGTTGGCGTGCAGGTTCTTGATTTCCAGGGTGGACATGTATTGCTCCTTTTAGTTTTCGTTGCGCTCGAGCTCGCCGGCGACGCGGGCGATGAGTTCTTCGCGGATGGACTCGACGGGGATCTGGTTGAGAACCTCGTTGAAGAAGCCGCGGATGATCAGGCGGGTGGCGTCTTCCTCGCGGATGCCGCGGGAGCGCAGGTAGAACAGCTGGTCGTCGTCGAAGCGGCCGACGGTTGCGGCGTGGCCCGCGCCGGCGATCTCGCCGGTTTCGATCTCCAGGTTCGGGATGGCGTCGGCGCGTGCGCCGTCGGTGAGCACCAGGTTGCGGTTGGTCTCGTAGGTGTCGGTGCCCTTCGCCTCGGCGCGGATGAGCACGTCGCCCACCCAGCAGGTGCGGGCCTCGGGCAGCTTGGAGGCCTTGTCGCCCTGCAGCGCACCCTTGTACAGCACGTTGGAGCGGCAGTTCGGCACCGCGTGGTCCACCAGCAGGCGGTTCTCGATGTACTGGCCCGCGTCGGCGAAGTACACGCCGGTCAGCTCGGCGTCGCCGCCCGGCGCCTCAAAGGCAAGGCGCGGGGTGATGCGGACGACCTCGCCGCCGAAGGTGGCCACGTGGTGGCGCAAGGTTGCATCGCGCTTCACGACGATCGACTGCTGGCCCACATGCACCGCATCCAGTTCCCAGTCGGCGTCCACCACGGCGTTGACGCGGGAGCCCTCGCCGATGACCCAGTTGACGTTGTCGGCGTGGGTGCCGGAGCCGGCGTAGCGCACCACAACGGTGGCGGAAGAGTTCGCGCCGGTCTCGACCACAATCGTGCCGAAGGTGGTCTTGTCGGCGCCCGCGCCGGTGACCGTGACGGTGACCGGCTCGGCCAGCTCTGCGTTCGCCGGCACCGTAATCAGGGTGGCGTTCTCGGAGGAGCTCCACGCCTGGGCGGCGACACGGTCGACGGGGGCGCCGGCGGCGGTCACGCGCTCGTCGTCAAGCGAAACTTGCTCGACTGCGACCTCGCTGGGGGCATCCACCGCAATCTGCGCCTCGGTCTGCGGGGCGAACTGGCCGTTGTGCAGGCCGCGCAGGCGGCGCAGGGAGATGAAGCGCCAGACCTCGTCGCGGCCGCCCGGGACCTCGAAGTCCTCCACGTTGAAGGAGGAAAACAGGTCGCCCTTGTTGTTGTGCGTGGTGGCGTTTTTGACGGTTTCGGCCATTTAGCCCACCGATCCTTCCATTTGCAGCTCGATGAGGCGGTTCAGCTCGAGGGCGTACTCCATGGGCAGCTCCTTGGCGATCGGCTCGACGAAGCCGCGCACGATCATGGCCATGGCCTCTTCCTCGGCGATGCCGCGCGACATGAGGTAGAACAGCTGGTCCTCGGAAACCTTGGACACCTTCGCCTCGTGGCCCAGGGTCACGCGGTCGTTGCGGATGTCGTTGTACGGGTAGGTGTCCGAGCGCGAAATGTCGTCCACCAGCAGCGCGTCGCACTCCACGTTGGACGCGGAGTCGTGCGCGTTGGCGTTGATCTGCACCAAGCCGCGGTAGGCCGCGCGGCCGCCGCCGCGGGCGACGGACTTGGACACGATGGACGAGGAGGTGTGCGGTGCCATGTGCGTCATCTTCGCGCCGGTGTCCTGGAACTGGCCCTCGCCAGCGAACGCGACGGAGAGCACCTCGCCGCGGGCGTGCTCGCCGGTCATCCACACGGCCGGGTACTTCATGGTCACCTTGGAGCCGATGTTGCCGTCGACCCACTCCATGGTCGCGCCCTCTTCAGCCTTCGCACGCTTGGTGACCAGGTTGTAGACGTTGCTGGACCAGTTCTGGATGGTGGTGTAGCGGCAGCGGCCGCCCTTCTTCACGATGATCTCCACCACCGCGGAGTGCAGCGAGTCCGACTTGTAGATCGGGGCGGTGCAGCCCTCGACGTAGTGCACGTAGGCGTCCTCGTCGACGATGATGAGGGTGCGCTCGAACTGGCCCATGTTCTCCGTGTTGATGCGGAAGTAGGCCTGCAGCGGGATGTCCACGTGGACCCCCGGCGGGACGTAGATGAAGGAGCCGCCGGACCACACAGCGGTGTTCAGCGCGGAGAACTTGTTGTCGCCGGCCGGGATGACGGAGCCGAAGTACTCCTTGAACAGGTCCTCGTGCTCGCGCAGGGCGGTGTCGGTGTCGACGAAGATGACGCCCTTTTCCTCCAGGTCCTCGCGGATCTGGTGGTAGACCACCTCGGACTCGTACTGCGCGGCCACACCTGCGACGAGCCGCTGCTTCTCTGCCTCCGGGATGCCCAGCTTGTCGTAGGTGTTCTTGATGTCCTCCGGCAGGTCGTCCCAGCTGGCGGCCTGCTGCTCGGTGGAGCGGACGTAGTACTTGATGTTGTCGAAGTCGATGTCGGACAGGTCCGCGCCCCAGGTGGGCATCGGCTTCTTGTCAAAGATCTCCAGCGCCTTCACACGCTGGTTGAGCATCCATTCCGGCTCGCTTTTGATGCCGGAGATGTCGCGCACGACCTCTTCGTTCAGGCCGCGGCGCGCGGAGGCGCCGGCGACGTCAGAGTCGTGCCAGCCGTAGTTGTAGGCGCCGATCGACTCGATGATCTCGTCGTCGTTCATCGGCTTCTCAAGGCCTGGTGTGGGCTTCACTTCAGTCATTGTCAGCCGCTCCTTTCGTTGCTGTTCCCGCCGGGCGCGTCCGGGTGCGCGCCGCAGCAAGGGGGATGTTAGTTGTGCAGATTCCGTCGCCGTCGGAGATGAGGGCGAGCGGCTGCACATGCGTATCGACGATCCGGGCCACCGCCTCCCTTTCCGCCTCGCAGAATTCCGGGTGCGCCGCGGCGACGGCGGACACCGGGCAGTGGTGCTGGCAGATCTGGATTCCGGCATCGGTGCGGTGGACACTCGGGGCGTAGCCGTGCCTTTCCAGCGCGGCGGCGACGCGCCGCGCCGTCACCTCTGGGTCGTCCGCCGGTTCCACGTCGCCGAGGATCTTCTCCACGCGAGCGCGGGCGAAGTCGCGCACCGCGTCCTCGCCCCCGATCTGCTGGATCAGTTCCACGGCGTCGAGCGCGAGACCGTCGTAATGCGAACCGAAGCGCTCCCGGCCCGCGGCGGTGAGCTGGAAGTGCTTGGCCGGACGGCCGCGCCCCTGCTCCTCGCCCGCGACGGCGCGCGGTGCGCAAGGCTCGGCCAGCTGCTCCTCGACGAGCTTGTCCACGTGCCTGCGCACGCCGGCCGCCGAGAGGTCGAGCTCTTCCGCGATGTCGCTGGCCGCTACCGGCCCCCGCTTGAGCAGGACCGACATCACCTGCGAGCGCGTGTCGCCGCCAGCGCGGGACGCGTCCGCAGGAGCGGGGTTGCGGCTTACTGCTGAATTCGCTGTATCCGCTGTTTCCACGATGGCACCACCTTTCGCTCGATGTGGTCTGGGTCGCTGCCTTTTCACAACACTAGTGTGTTGTAAATATTCCTGCCGCACCGGGTGGGCCCGTGTCGGGGCGCGCCTTAGACTGTTCAACCGTGACTGCACCCGACCGCCCGCACGGCTCCCGACGCGCCCGCCGCGCCCCGCGCGTGAACGTGGCCAGCGAGCTGCCGCGCTTCGGGCGACCCGGGTCCCGCTCGACGCTGCTGCACGACCCGGCCTCGCCTGCGCACAGCGCACCCACAAGCGCGGCTGTGCGGGCCCGCGAGCGCGGCCGTTTCGCCGCGCTGCGCTGGGCGGGGGCCGCCGGCGCGTTCCTGATCGGTTTCGCGGGTATCGGCGGCGGCGCCCTGCCGGTGGTGGAAAACCCGTGGCAGAATTTCCCCTTCGGCGCGGAGATGGGGCGCATGATGCTCGCCTCCAACGCGCTTGTGCTCATCGGCGTCGGCGTGCTGGTGGCGGCGTGGCTGGCCATGGCCCCGTTCGTCGGGGCGTCGCCAGGCGCGGCGCGCGGGGCGCGGGTGAGCAACCCGGAGATGCTGCGCACTTTCATCGCCTGGGTGGTCCCACTTATCGCCACCGCGCCGCTTTTCACCCAGGACATCTACTCCTACCTGGCCAACGGCAGCATCGTGCGCCAGGGGCTCGACCCGTACTCCTCCGGCCCCGTCGAGCTGCTGGGGGTGGAGCACCACCTCGCCCGCTCCGTGCCGTTCATTTGGGCGCACTCGCCTAGCCCGTACGGACCGGTGGCGCTGGGGACCGCGGCGGTGATCTCGCACATCACTGGCGACTCGATCTTCTGGGGCGTGCTCGCCCACCGCGCCGTGTCTGTCGCTGGCATCCTCGCCGCGGCCTGGGCCGTGCTCGCGCTGGCGAAGCGCTGCGGCGTGACCGGCCCGGCCGCTTTGTGGCTGGGCATCCTCAACCCGTTGACGGTGCTGCACATGGTCGGCGGCATCCACAACGAGGCCATCATGATGGGCCTGCTGCTCGTCGGCCTGGAGGTGGGGCTGCGCGGCATCGACCGGCTCGAGAGCAACCGCCGCTCCGGCTGGGCGCTGCTCGCTGCCTCTGCCGCCCTGATCAGCTGCGCCGGCATGGTGAAGGTGATCGGCTTTTTGGCCCTCGGGTTCACCGGCATGGCGCTGGCCCGCCACCTGCGCACCCGCCCGCAGCGCCAGCGCAGCGGCCCCCGCGCCATCGCGACCTCCGCCGCCCTGCACGCGACCATGCTGGCGGCCACCGCCATCGCGGTCTCGCTGGCCTCCGGCATCGGCCTGGGCTGGGTCACCGGCCAAGGCGGCGCCGCCCAGATCCGCAGCTGGCTGTCTCTGACCACCGACATCGGCGTCGCCGGAGGCTTCCTCGGCATGAACCTGGGGCTCGGCGACCACACGGACGCGATGCTCAGCGTGACCCGCTGGGCGGGGCTAACGGTCGCGGCGGCGTTTGCGCTGCGCATGCTGTGGGCCACCTACCGCGGCACCATCCACCCGGTAGGCGGGCTCGGCGTGTCCACCTTCGTGCTGGTGGTGCTGTTTCCCGTCGTGCACCCCTGGTACCCGCTGTGGGCCGTGCTTCCGCTCGCGGCGTGGGCGAACCGCTTTACCTTCCGCGCCTCTGTGGCCGGGTACTCGGCGCTGGTGAGCTTCCTCGTCCTCCCTCGCGGGCTCCGTCTCCAGGCGGGCGCCGTCGCCACGATTTACGGCTCCGCCGTCGTCGGCTTCATCCTCCTGGCGGCGTGCGTAGCGCTCGCGCTTCGGGTGTGGCGGCGCAGGAGGTCTACACTCATCACCCATGAGTGATCACGCGCTGGTCGTCGAAAGCGTTATCAAGCGATTCGGCGAGAAAACGGCGGTTGACGGGCTCTCTTTCACAGCGCGGCGCGGCGAGCTGCTCGCGCTTCTGGGCCCCAACGGAGCCGGCAAAACCACCACCATCGAGATGTGCGAGGGCTTCACCAAACCCACCTCCGGGTCGATCCGGGTGCTCGGCATGGACCCGGTCGCGCATCCGCAGAAGGTGCGCGACCGCATCGGCATCATGCTCCAGGGCGGCGGCTCCTACGCCGGCGTCTCCGTCGAGGAGATGCTCAACCTCGCCGCCAGCTACAACAAGCACCCCCACGACCCGCGCTGGCTCATGGAGCTAGTCGGCCTCCAGGGAGCGGCGAAGACTACCTACCGGCGCCTCTCGGGCGGCCAGCAGCAGCGCCTGTCGCTGGCGCTGGCCCTGATCGGCCGCCCCGAGCTGATCTTCTTGGACGAGCCCACCGCGGGCCTGGACGCCCAGTCACGCATGGCGGTGTGGGACATCATCTCGGCGCTGAAGCGCGACGGGGTGAGCGTCCTGCTCACCACCCACCTCATGGACGAGGCCGAAAGCCTCGCGGACGACGTGGTCATCATCGACCACGGCACCGTCGTCGCCCAGGGCTCCCCGGAGGAGCTCACCAGCCACGAGGAGTTTCCGGTGCTTTCTTTCGACACTGCAGAGGCCTTCGAGGTGCACAAGCTTAACGACGAGCTCACGCCCGCCGGCCTCACCGTCGAGGAGATCCGGCCCCGCAGTTACCGGATCAAGGGCACGGGCTCGCCGGAGGTCGTCGAGAAGCTGGCGCGCGAGGCCGCACGCCAAGGTGTGCTGATCCGCGAGCTGAGCGTGTCCCACCGCAACTTGGAGGACGTGTTTTTGGACATCACAGGAAGGGAGCTGAGGAGCTAATGAAAAAGCTCACCCCCGGCATTTTCGCCCCGGCGCCGCAGCGGGCGTCCTTCGGCCGGATGGCCGCGGCCCAGGGGCGCATCGAGGCGAAGCTGATGCTGCGCCACGGCGAGCAGCTCCTGGTCAACGTGCTGATCCCGGCGGCGATCCTGCTGGCGGCCCACTTCGCCCCGATTTTGGGCGACAACACCGACTCGGGTGTGCTGGTGCCCATGGTTTTCGCCGTGGCCGCCACCGGTGCGGGCTTTACCGGCCAGGCCATCGCCGTCGCCTTCGACCGCCGCTACGGGGCCTTGAAGCGCACCGGCGCGTCCGGGGTGCCGCCCTGGACCATCATCGTGGGCAAGATCCTCGGCGTGCTGGCTACGGTGGTGGTGCAGCTGGTGGTGCTCGGCGCAATCGCCCTGGCGTTGGGGTGGCGCGTGACCCCCGCCGGCGCCGCGTTCGGGCTGGCCACCCTCCTGTGTGGCGTGGCCGCGTTCACCGCGCTGGGGCTGCTGATGGGCGGCACCCTGCGCGCCGAGCTGGTGCTGGCGCTTGCGAACCTGATCTGGCTGGTGCTCATGGGCATCCTCGGCTGGGTGGGCTACTCCGGCGACATCGCGCACGCCGGGTGGTGGAACGCGGTGCCCACCGTGGCGCTGGCAGGCGCGCTGGTGCAAGCGCTGTCTTTGCAGGTCAACTGGGTGGCGTGGGCCTCACTCGCCGCCTGGGGGGTCGCCGCGGTGACCGCGGCCGTGCGCTTGTTCCGCTTTGACGGCTAGGCGCGATACACTCACCACGATCAACATCGTCCGAAAGTTGGAGAAACAGTGACCGCAACCACAGCCGAGACCCGCCCGAACTCCTGGAGGGAGGCCTGGCGCGACCCGTCACTGAAGCTGCAGCGCACCCTCGCGATGGTGCTGCTGCTGTGCCAGGGCGGCATCACCGTCACCGGCTCGCTCGTGCGCGTGACCGGCTCCGGCCTCGGCTGCGACACCTGGCCGCTGTGCCACGAGGGCTCGCTCGTGCCGGTCGCCGGCGCGGCGCCCTGGATCCACCAAGCCATCGAGTTCGGCAACCGCACCCTGACCTTCGTGGTCGCCGCGGCCGCCGGCCTCGTGCTGTACGCCGTGATCCGCGCCGGGCGCCGCAAAGACATCAAGACCCTGGCCTGGATCTCCCTGCTCGGCGTGGTCGTGCAGGCCGTCATCGGCGGCATCTCCGTGCGACTGGACCTGCGCTGGTGGTCCGTGGCGGTGCACTTCCTGCCGTCGATGGTGCTCGTATTCGTCGCTGCGATGCTCTACATGCGCATCGCCGAGCCCGACAACTCCGCCCCCACCCGCCGCTACCCCGGCTCGGCGCAGACGTGGACGCTCATCGCCGCCGCGGCGCTGTGCCTCGTGCTCATCACCGGCACCATGGTCACCGGCTCCGGCCCGCACTCGGGCGACGCGGGCGCGGGCATGGATGGCCGCCTCGAGATGGACACGCGCGTGCTCGCATACGTGCACGCGGCGTGCATGTACCTCTACCTCATCGCCACGATCATCACCACGGTGCTGCTGCGCAACTCCGGCGCGCCGGAGGACGCAAAGCGCACCGCATACGTGCTCATCGCCATGATTCTGGTGCAATGGGCCATCGGCGTGATCCAGTTCCGCATGGGGGTTCCGCGCTGGACAATCCCGGCGCATATCGCCATGTCGTCGACGGTGGTTGCATTCAGCGGGTTCCTTTTTGCACACGGGAAGCGCAGGTTGCCTACGCTCGTGTGACATGAAAGCAATCGTTGTCACATCCCACGGCGGCCCGGAAGTCCTCGAGTACAAGGACGCCGAGCCGCCACAGCCGTCTGAGGGGCAGTTGCTTGTCGACGTCACGTACGCCGGCATCAACTACATCGACACCTACTACCGCTCCGGAACCTACCCCTCGAACCCGCCGTACATCCCCGGCACGGAGGGCTGCGGCCGCGTGGTGGAAGATCCCAAGGGCGAGATCGCGCCCGGCACCCTCGTAGCCTGGCACGCCGCCCCCGGCTCCTACGCCGAGCAGGTGGCGGTGGACCGCAACCGGCTGGTCGCCGTGCCGGAGGGCGTCGATCCTGCGGTGGCGGCCTCGATGCTGCTGCAGGGCATGACCTCGCACTACCTCCTCCACGGCGTGCGCGAGACGAAGCCGGGCGACACCATGGTGGTCACCGCCGGCGCCGGCGGCGTGGGGCTGATCCTGACCCAGATGGCGGCCGCCGAGGAGGCGACCGTGTACTCGGTGGTCTCCAGCGACGAGAAAGAAAAGCTCGCCTACGAGGCGGGCGCGACCAAGGTGTTCCGCTACGGCGAGGACCTAGCCGAGCAGATCAAGGCCGAGAACGGCGGCGGCGGCGTGGACGTGGTCTACGACGGCGTCGGCCAAGACACCTTCGAGATGTGCCTCAACGTCACCCGCCCGCGCGGGCTGGTCTGCTCGTTCGGCTCCGCCTCCGGCGACGTCGAGCCGTTCAAGATCCAGGAGCTCAACGCCCACGGCGCGCTGTTTCTCACCCGCCCGTCGCTGAAGCACTACGTGGCCACGGACGACGAGTTCCTCATGCGCGCCCAGGCCGTGGCCCGGGCGGTAGAAGAGGGCACGGTGAAAATCCGCATCCACCCGCCCTACGAGCTGAAAAACGCCCGCCAGGCCCACGAGGACCTGCAGGCGCGAAAGACCACCGGCTCGGTTGTGCTGAAGGTTTAGAACAGCAGCTGGCCGACGGTCTCCCAGCCGAGCACTGCGTCGAAGGACAGGCCCAGAAACAGCGCGGCGAGGTAGTTGTTGGAGAGGATGAACAGCTTCAGCGGCTTGACGTTCTCGTCGCGCACGATGCCCTGGTGCAGCTTGGTCGCCATGACCAAGAACGCCGCACCCGAGGCGATCGCGATTACCAGGTAGATCCAGGACGCGGCCGGCACCAGCAGCAGCGAGACGGCCACGGTGAGCCAGGAGTAGATCACGATCTGGCGGGAGGTTTCTTCCGCAGTCGCCACCACCGGCAGCATGGGCACGTTGGCGCGGGCGTAGTCGTCCTTGTACTTCATGGCCAGCGCCCAGGTGTGCGGCGGGGTCCAGAAGAAGATGATCAAAAACAGCACGATGGCCTGCCACCAGTTGTCGGCGGAACCGTCGTGGACGTTGTCGCGGATCACGGCCCAGCCCACCATCACGGGCATGCAGCCGGCCGCACCGCCCCAGATCACGTTTTGCCAGGTGCGGCGCTTCAGCCACTTCGTGTAGATGAAGATGTAGAAGAAGTTGGTCAGCAGGATGAAAAACGCCGCCAGCCAGGAGTTGCACAGCACCCCGAGCCAGAGCACGGACAGCACGAGCATCACCCAGGCGAACACGGCCGCCTTCTGTTTGGTCACCGAGTGCCGCACCAGCGGACGGGCGCGGGTGCGGCCCATCTTCTGGTCGATGTCGTAGTCCGCGACCATGTTGAAGGTGTTCGCGGCGGCCGCCCCCATCCAGCCGCCGAGCAGCGTGCCCAGCACGAGCCAGAGGTGCACCTCGCCGCGGTGCGCCTGCAGCATCGCGGGGATCGCGGCGACCAAGAGAAGTTCAATGACCCTCGGCTTCGTCAACGCGAAATATGCCTTGATGGTCTCCAACAACTCTCTCCTTTTTGTACCGCCGTCGGGCGCGGGCAATCATACCTTCGGACGATGGTAGCCCCAACCAACGCGAGTCAACGAATCGAGGAACGGGTGGGACCGGAGGCGTCGATAAGCGATATGCTTTTGTCCGACCTTAAAGAAAGCGAGGACCCCATGACGCTGCCCCCGAAACTGCAGGCAATGACCGAGCGCAACTACCCGCAGGATTGGACCGAGACCGACACCCACGCCGTTGACACGGCCAGGGTGCTCGCCGCCGACGCGGTGGAAAACTGCGGTTCCGGACACCCCGGCACCGCCATGAGCCTCGCGCCGCTGGCCTACACCCTGTTCCAGCGCGTGATGGACGTGGACCCGGCCGACAAGGACTGGGTGGGCCGCGACCGCTTCGTGCTGTCCAACGGCCACTCCTCGCTCACGCAGTACGTGCAGCTCTACCTCGGCGGCTTCGGGCTGGAGCTGCAAGACCTGAAGGACTTGCGCACCTGGGGTTCGAAGACCCCGGGCCACCCGGAGTACAACCACACCGACCACATCGAAATCACCACTGGCCCGCTCGGCCAGGGCCTCGCCTCCGCCGTGGGCATGGCGATGGCTTCTCGACGTGAGCGTGGCCTGTTCGACCCCGACGCCCCGGCGGGCGAGTCGCCCTTCGACCACTACATCTACGTCGTCGCCGGCGACGGCTGCCTGCAGGAGGGCGTGACCGCCGAAGCGTCCTCGCTCGCAGGCACCCAGCAGCTGGGCAACCTCATCCTCTTTTGGGACGACAACCGCATCTCCATCGAGGACGACACCCAGATCGCGTTCACCGAGGACGTGCTCAAGCGTTACGACGCCTACGGCTGGCAGACGCTGACCGTCGAATCCGGCGAGGACGTCGCCGCCATCGAGGCCGCCGTTGCCGAGGCGAAGGCGGAGCCGACCAAGCCGACGATCATCCGCGTGAAAACCGTGATCGGCTACCCGGCCCCGAACCTGATGAACACCGGCGCCATCCACGGCGCGGCGCTCGGCGCCGACGAGGTCGCCGCGGTCAAGGAGGCGCTCGGTTTCGACCCGGCCGTGAACTTCCCCGAAGAGGACGAGGTGATCGCTCACACCCGCAAGCTGCGCGAGCGCGCCGCAGAGAAGCGCGCCGCCTGGGACGAGAAGTTCAACGCCTGGGCCGAGGCGAACCCGGAACGCAAGGCGCTGCTGGACCGCCTCACCGCCCGCGAGCTGCCGGCGGACTGGAAGAAGGACTTCCCCACCTGGGAGCCGGACGCGAAGGGTGTGGCCACGCGCAAGGCCTCCGCGGCCGCGATCCAGGCCGCGGCGGCCGCGCTGCCCGAACTGTGGGGCGGCTCCGCCGACCTGGCGGGCTCCAACAACACCCTGATCGAGGGCGCGCCGTCCTTCGGACCGCGCTCCATTTCCACCGAGATGTTCTCCGCCGACCCGTACGGACGCAACCTGCACTTCGGCATCCGCGAGCACGCCATGGGCGCGGTGATGAACGGCATCGCCCTGCACGGCGGCACCCGCGTCTACGGCGGCACCTTCCTCATCTTCTCCGAGTACCTCTACCCCGCCATCCGCGTGGCCGCCCTGTCCGGCATCGACGGCTACTACGTGTTCACCCACGACTCCATCGGTCTAGGCGAGGACGGCCCGACCCACCAGCCTGTGGAGACCCTCGCCGCCCTGCGCGCCATCCCGGACGTCGCCGTGATCCGCCCGGCCGACGCGAACGAGACCTCCGCCGCCTGGATCGCCGCGCTCGAGGCGAAGGAGCAGCCGAAAGCGCTGGCGCTGTCCCGCCAGAACCTGCCGGTGCTCGAGGGCACCAAGGAGAAAGCCTTCGAGGGCGTGGCCCGCGGTGCCTACGTGCTGGTCGAGGAATCCGCCGACACCCCGGAGGTGATCCTCATGGCCTCCGGCTCCGAGGTGCAGTACGCCGTCGGTGCCGCCAAGGCGCTCGAGGCCGAGGGCACCGCGACCCGCGTGGTGTCCGTGCCGTCCATGGACTGGTTCATGGAACAGGACGACGCCTACATCGATTCCGTGCTGCCGCGCGGCGTCAAGGCCCGCGTCTCCGTCGAAGCCGCGACCTCGATGCCGTGGTTCCGCTTCCTCGGCGAGTACGGCCGCGCCGTATCCCTGGAGCACTTCGGCGCCTCCGCACCCGGCGCCGAGCTTTTCGAGCGCTTCGGCTTCACCACCGACAACGTCGTGCGCACCGCCCGCGAGACCCTCGAGTGCGTGCGCGAAGAGCGCAGCGTGGCAACCAGCGTGCGCGTCGGCGACACCGAATCCGAGCCGACCCGCGGCGACGGAAAGTAGGGTTGCGGCATGACTGCTATCGACGATCTGTACCAGGCTGGCACCTCCACCTGGCTCGACGACCTGTCACGCGAGCGCATCGCCACCGGCAACCTTGCCGAGGTGAAGGACGCGAAGTCCATCGTGGGCGTGACCACCAACCCGGCGATCTTCGCCGCCGCCATGGGTTCCGGGACCCACTACGACGAGCAGCTCGCCGAGCTGAAGCAAGCCGGCACCACCGCCGACGCCGCCGTCTACGCCATGAGCGTCAAGGACGTCCAGGACGCCTGCGACCTCTTCCGCGACACCTACGAGGCCACCGGCGGCAAGGACGGCCGCGTCTCCATCGAGGTGGACCCGCGCTTCGCCGCCGACGAGCAAAAGACCATCGCGCAGGCCCGCGAGCTGTGGCAGCTGGTGGACCGCGACAACCTCATGATCAAGATCCCGGCGACCGACGAGTCGCTGCCCGCCGTCACCGCCGCACTGGCCGAGGGCATCTCCGTCAACGTCACCCTGATCTTCTCCGTGGAGCGCTACCAGCAAGTCATCGACGCCTACAAGGACGGCATCCGCAAGGCCGCCGCCAACGGCCACGATGTCAGCCGCATCCACTCGGTGGCGTCGTTCTTCGTCTCCCGCATGGACACCGAGGTGGACAAGCGCCTGGGGGCCATCGGCACCGACGAAGCGCTGGCGCTGCGCGGCAAGGCGGGCATCGCCAACGCGCGGTTGGCGTATGCGCTGTTTGAGCGTGAGTTCGGCGACGTTGACGTCGCTAAGCTTCCTGCAAATGCGAACGCCCAGCGCCCCCTGTGGGCGTCGACCGGTGTGAAGAACCCGGACTACCCGGCGACGATGTACGTCACCGAGCTCGCCGGCCCGCAGACCGTGAATACGATGCCGGAGAAGACGCTCGACGCCGTGCTTCGCGACGGCGGCGTGCACGGCGACACCCTCACCGGCACCGAAGCCGTCTCCCGCGAGACCTTCGCGGCGCTGCGCGGCGTGGGCATCGACCTCGACGACGTAGTGGCCGTGTTGGAGCGCGAAGGCGTGGAGAAGTTCGTGGACGCGTGGCAGGAGCTGCTCGATTCCATGACTGCTAGGCTCGCCTAACGTGACTTCTCCGCACCAGCAGTGGACTAACCCGCTGCGCTCCCCCGCCGACAAACGTCTCCCCCAGATCGCCGGGCCCTCCGGCATGGTGATCTTCGGCGTCACCGGCGACCTCGCCCGCAAGAAGCTGCTGCCGGCCGTCTATGACCTGGCCAACCGCGGCCTTTTGCCCGGCGGGTTCACCCTGGTCGGCTACGGGCGGCGCGACTGGTCCAAGGCCGACTTCGAGGCGTACGTGCGCAAAGCTATCGACGAAGGCGCACGCACCGAGTTTCACGAGAACGTCTGGCAGCGCCTCGCCGAGGGCCTAGAGTTCGTCCAGGGCAACTTCGACGACGACGCCGCCTTCGACCGGCTCGCCGCCACCTGCAAACGCAGCGACGACGAGCGCGGCACCGCCGGCAACTGGGCCTACTACCTGTCCGTGCCGCCGGAGTTCTTCGCCGAGGTTGTCCACCAGTTGGATCGCTCCGGCATGGCGCACGAGGGCGAAAACCAGTGGCGCCGCGTGATCATTGAAAAGCCGTTCGGCCACGACCTCGAGTCCGCCAAGGAGCTCAACGAGGTCGTCGGCGCGGTGTTCGACGAGCGCTCCGTCTTCCGCATCGACCACTACCTGGGCAAGGAGACGGTGCAGAACATCCTGGCGCTGCGCTTTTCCAACCAGATGTTTGAGCCGGTGTGGAACTCCCACTACATCGACCACGTGCAGATCACCATGGCCGAGGACATCGGCCTGGGCGGGCGCGCCAGCTACTACGACGGCATCGGCGCCGCCCGCGACGTGATCCAGAACCACCTGATCCAGCTGCTCGCCCTGGTGGCCATGGAGGAGCCGACCTCGTTCTCCCCCGGCCAGCTGCGTGCCGAGAAGCTCAAGGTGCTGCGCGCCACCTCCGCGGTGGGCCCCTTCGGCAAAACCACCGCCCGCGGGCAGTACACCGCCGGGTGGCAGGGCTCCAAGAAGGTCGTGGGCCTGCGCGAGGAGGAAGGGTTCGACCCGAACTCCACCACCGAGACGTTCGCCGCCTGCACCCTGCAGATCGATTCGCGCCGCTGGGCCGGCGTGCCGTTCTACCTGCGCACCGGCAAGCGGCTGGGCCGCCGCGTCACCGAGATCGCGCTGGTGTTCAAGCACCCTCCCTACCAGCCGTTCTCCCAGGGGCAGACGGATCTGCTGACCAACAACGCCGTGGTCATCCGCGTCCAGCCGGACGAGGGCGTGCTCATGCGCTTCGGCTCCAAGGTCCCCGGACCCGGCATGGAGCTGCGCGACGTGAACATGGACTTCGCCTACTCCGAAGCGTTTACGGAACAGTCCCCCGAGGCCTACGAGCGCCTCATCCTGGACGCGCTGCTCGACGAGTCCAGCCTGTTTCCCACCAACTCCGAGGTGGAGCGCAGCTGGGAGATCCTGGATCCGGTACTGGATTACTGGGCCGAGCAAGGCAGCCCCGACGATTACGCCGCCGGCACCTGGGGGCCGGCCTCTGCCGAGCGCATGCTGTCGAAGGACGGGCGCGCCTGGCGGCGTCCATAAGCAAGAAAGGCTCGAGCATGATCACCGAACTGCCGGACACCACCACCAAAGCCATCGCCGCCGAGCTCTCCCACGCACGGGAGCGCCACTCACTGGCCACCGGGCGCGTGCTCACCCTGCTGGTGGCCATCGACGACGCGCGCGACGACAGCATCGACGAGACACTCGCCACCCTGCGCGACGCCTCCTTCGAGCACCCCGCCCGGGTGCTGGTGCTCATCTCCGGCGACCCGGACGCCGAAACCCGCCTCGACGCGCAGGTGCTAGTGGCCACCGACGCCGGCGCCTCCGAGGTGGTGGTCATGCGCCTGTACGGCGAGCTGACGGGGCATATGGGCGCCGTAGTCACCCCGCTGCTGTTACCCGATACCCCCGTGGTGGCGTGCTGGCCGCAGAAGGCGCCGAAGCACCCGTCCGGCACGCAGCTGGGCCGCATCGCCCAGCGACGCATCACGAACCTGCGCCGCGGCACGAACGGCGTGACGCTGAAGCAGCTCACGGACGGCTACGAGCACGGCGATTCGGACATGATGTGGTCGCGGATCACCCCGTGGCGCGGCATCGTCGCCTCCGCCCTGGACCGCCACCCCGGCGCCCGCGTCCACAGCGCCGAGATCGCGGGCGCCGCCGGGGACCCGAGCGTGGACCTTGCCGCGGGCTGGCTCGCCTCCAGCCTGGGCGTGGACGTGACCCGCTGCGAGGGCGATGCGGCCGGCGACTTCCCTATCGCCCGCTTGGTGCTGCACTGCGACGGCGGCGACGTGGAGGTCGCGGTCCAGGACAGCCACACCGTACGCATCTCCGCGCCCGGCCACGCCGATTCCTTCGTGGCTATGGGCGAGCGCACCGAGGCCGAAAGCCTCGCCGAGGACCTGCGCCACCTCGGCCCCGACACCACCTACGAGCGCGCGCTTCGCGGACTCCAAGGAGTACACAATGAGCTTTAACGATCTTGCATCGCTTCTCGACGCCGCGACCTCCCGGTTCACCGCCCTCATGTCCGACATCCACGCCGAGGGCCGCACCGCACGCGTGGTGTTCACCGGCGGCACCGCCGGCATCGCCCTGCTGGAGCGCCTCGCCGGCGAGGACATCGACTGGTCGCGCGTGGAGGTCTTCTTTGGCGACGAACGCAACGTGCCCGCGGACCACCCCGACTCCAACGAGGGGCAGGCCCGCGCGGCGCTGCTGTCCAAGGTGGACATCCCGGAGGAGAACATCCACGGCTACGGCCTCGACGGCGGCCCGATGGACGCTGCGGTGGAACGCTACCGCAAACTCGTCGGCGACGGCGGGTTCGACCTGCACCTGTTGGGCATGGGAGGCGAGGGCCACATCAACTCCCTGTTCCCCCACACCGACGCTGTGCGCGAGCGCGACGCGATGGTGGTGGCGGTGACCGATTCGCCAAAGCCGCCCGCAGAGCGCGCCACCCTGACCCTGCCGGCGGTGCAGTCCGCCGACCGGGTGTGGCTGTTGGTCTCCGGCGCGGAGAAGGCAGAGGCGACCAGCCACGCCTCCGACGGCGCCGAAGCCGCCGACGACTGGCCGGTCGCCGGCGCTATCGGGCGCAAAGAAACGGTCCTGTTCGCCACGAAGGACGCAACAGGACCGTTCTAATTCAGCGGTCTTTCAGCGGGTGCTTAGACCGCGTAGGTCTGAATCAGGTTCAGGCCGATGATGCAGAGGATCCAGATCAGGGCCAGCAGCACGGTGACGCGGTCGAGATTCTTCTCCACCGTGGTCGAACCGGACAGGTTGGCCTGGACGCCGCCGCCGAACAGGCTGGACAGGCCGCCACCCTTGCCCTTGTGGAGCAGGACGAAGACGGTCATGAGGATCGCGGCGATCACCAGCACAATCTCAAGGGCTAAAGCCATGTGTGCGACACCTTTCAAAATGGGCGATGGTGCAAACTCCCGATGAGCTTACACCACCGCTCGAACAATCCCGGCAGCGACTTACATCACCGCGTTGGCGGCCGCCGCGGCGAGCTTGGCAAAGTCCTGCCCGTCCAGGGAGGCGCCGCCGACCAGGCCGCCGTCCACGTCCGGCTGCGAGATGATCTCGGCGACCGTGTCGGCCTTGACGGAGCCGCCGTAGAGGATGCGGATCGCGTCGGCGACGGAGTCGTCGCTAAGCTCGCGCACGAGCTCGCGGATGCCGTGGCAGACCTCCTGGGCATCCTCGGCCGAGGCGACCTTGCCGGTGCCGATCGCCCAGACCGGCTCGTAGGCGATGACGGCCTTGGACAGGTCCACTCCGGCGAGCGACTCGCGCGCCTGCTTCACGACGAATTCCACGTGCTCGCCCGCCTCGCGCACCTCGAGCGGCTCGCCCACGCAGACGATCGGTGCGATGCCGTGCTCAATGGCCTTGGCAGCCTTCGCGGCGACCTGCTCGTTGGTCTCGCCGTGGTACTCGCGGCGCTCCGAGTGGCCGACGACCACCCAGGAGCACCCCAGCTTCTCCAGCATGGACGCGGAAATGTCGCCGGTGTAGGCGCCGTTGTCGTGCTCGGAGACGTCCTGGGCGCCGTAGGCGATCTTGAGCTTGTCGCCCTCCACCAGGGTCTGGATGGAGCGCAGGTCCGTGAACGGGACCGTCAGCGCGATGTCGACGTACTCGTAGCCGTCCTTCGGAAACGCGAAGGCGAGCTTTTGGGCACTCTGGATGGCCTCGAGGTGGTCGTGGTTCATCTTCCAGTTGCCCGCGATAAGTGGCGTGCGTGCCATGGGTTGCAAACCTCCTAGTTCAGAACAGATACGCCCGGCAGTTCCTTGCCCTCGATCAGCTCGAGGGAGGCGCCGCCGCCGGTGGAGATGTGGGAAAAGCCGTCCTCGTCAAGGCCGAGAGTGCGCACCGACGCCGCGGAGTCGCCGCCGCCGACCACGGTGAAGGAGCCGTTCTCCTTCGTCGCCGCGATCATGGCCTCGGCGACGCCCTTGGTGCCGTCTGCGAAGTTCGGGAACTCGAACACGCCCATCGGACCGTTCCAGAACACGGTCTTGGAGTCCTTGATGGCCTCGGCGTAGTTCTTGGCGGTTTCGGGTCCGATGTCCAGGCCCATCCAGCCCTCCGGGATTTCGTCCAGGCCGACGACCTTCTTCTCGGTGTCCTTGTCAAACTCCGCGCCGGCGGCGACGTCCACCGGCAGCAGCAGCTTGTCGCCGAAGCGCTCGATGAGCTCCTTGCAGGTGTCCACCATGTCCTCCTGCAGCAGCGACTTCTGCACGTTGTGGCCCTGGGCGGCGAGGAAGGTGTAGCACATGCCGCCGCCGATGATGATCTTGTCGGCCTTCTCCGCCAGCGCCTCGATCACGCCGAGCTTGTCGGAGACCTTGGAGCCGCCCAGCACCACCACGTACGGGTGCTGCGGGTTGTCCTTGACGGAAGACAGGGTCTCCACCTCCTTGTCCACGAGGTAGCCGGCGTAGGCCGGGAGCTTCTTCGCCACGTCGAAGACGGAGGCCTGCGCACGGTGCACAACGCCGAAGCCGTCGGAGACGAACGCGCCGTTGTCGGCCGCAAGCGCGGCGAGCTCCTCGGCGAAAGCGGTGCGCTCCGCCTCGTCCTTGGAGGTCTCGCGCGCGTCGAAGCGGACGTTTTCAAGCAGGAGGATCTCGCCCTCGGTCAGGCCGTTGGCGCGCTCGTGGGCGTCCTCGCCGGAGACGTCGCCGGCGAGCGGGACGAACTGGCCCAGGCGCTCAGACAGCGCCTCCGCCACCGGCGCGAGGGAGAACTTCGGGTTGACCTCGCCCTTCGGGCGGCCCAGGTGCGCCATGACGATCACCTTCGCGCCGCCGTCCAGCAGCGCCTTCAGGGTGGGCAGGGAGGCGTCGATGCGGCCGGCGTCGGTGATGTTGCCGTTGTCGTCCAGGGGGACGTTGAAGTCGGACCGGACCAGGACGTGGCGGCCGTCCACGCCTTCGTCGAGAAGCTGCTGCAAGTTCTTGGTCATAGGTATCTCCTTTGTTCTGTGAACATTCACCATCGTATGAAAAACGGGTCCGCCGTGCCGGAAGCACCGCAGACCCGCAAATCAAGCTCCTTAGAGCTTGTCCGCCACGAACTTGGTCAGGCGGATGTACTGGGAGGTGTAGGACCACTCGTTGTCGTACCACGAAATGATCTTGACCATGTTGCCGTCAATCACGCGGGTCATGCCGGCGTCGAAGATCGCGCCGTGGGAGTTGCCGATGATGTCGGAGGAGACGATCGGGTCCTCGGTGTAGAGCAGCGCACGGCCGAACTCGGCGTCCTCGGCGGCCTTCTTCACCGCTGCGTTGACCTCCTCGACCGTGGCCTCCTTGCCCAGGGTGACGGTGAGGTCGGTGGCGGAGCCGGTGATGGTGGGCACGCGCATGGCGAAGCCGTCGAGCTTGCCCTCCAGGTTCGGCAGCACCAGCGCAACGGCCTTTGCGGCGCCGGTGGTGGTGGGCACGATGTTCTGGGCGGCGGCGCGGGCGCGGCGCAGGTCCTTGTGCGGCGCGTCCTGGAGGCGCTGGTCGCCGGTGTAGGCGTGCACGGTGGTCATCAGGCCGCGCTCGATGCCGAACGCCTCGTCGAGCACCTTCGCCACCGGCGCGAGAGAGTTGGTGGTGCAGGATGCGGCGGAGATGACGTCCTCGGAGCCGGTGTAGTTGGCGTGGTTGACGCCCCAGACGTAGGTGCCGTCGACTTCCTTGCCCGGTGCGGAGATGATGACCTTCCTCGCGCCAGCGTCGATGTGCGCCTTGGCGTCCGGGCCCTTGCGGAAGACGCCGGTGCATTCGAGCACGATGTCCACGTCGGAGTCGCCCCAGGCGAGGTTGGCCGGGTCCTTCTCCGCGGAGACCTCGATGCGGCGGCCGTCGATGGTAATGGAGTCGTCGTCGTGCTCAATGTCGTGGTTGAACTGGCCGTACGCGGTGTCGTACTTCATCAGGTGCGCCAGGGTCTCGTTGTCGGTGAGATCGTTGATCTTCACCACTTCGAGCTCGCCTTTGTACTCGTCCTCGATGATGCGCAGCGCTGCGCGGCCGATGCGGCCGAAACCGTTGATGCCAATGCGGGTAGTCACAGTCAACACTCCTCGTGCTCGTGGTCTGTCGGTCCACCCCCGAGTGTAATGAGCAGGGCTCTCACCTGCAGATAACGTTTTGCTTAACGACGAAACCAGGGGTGGTAACCGCAATCAGCACCCGCCCCTGATGTTGGTTTATGCCCGTTTCCACGTCTCAGGGGGAGCCATTTCCGCCGCTTCCACCCCCGACTCCGGCCGCGCAGCACCCACTGTGAAGTATGTCACCCGTGCAGGTTTTAGGTGGTCGGGCTCCCGTGAGTGTCCTCCACGCCCAGTTCCGAGGCGCGCTTGTCTGCGAGCGAGAGCAGGCGCCGGATGCGTCCAGCCACCGCGTCCTTGGTCATCTGCGGGTCCGCTAAACGGCCCAGCTCCTCCAGGGAAGCGTGGCGGTGCTCCACGCGCAGGTAGCCGGCTTCGGCGAGGTGCTCGGGGACGTCGTCGCCGAGGATCTCCATGGCGCGCTCCACGCGGGCCGCCGCCGCGGCCGCCGCCTGCGCCGAGCGGCGGGTGTTCGCGTCGTCGAACGTGGCGAGCCTGCTGTTCGCCTTCGCCTTGACTGCGCGGGATTCGCGCTTCGTGTCCCATTCGATGCGGGTTGCCGGCGCGCCCATGCGGCTGAGCAGGATGCCGATCGCCTCGCCGTCGCGCAAGGTCACCCGCTCGACGCCGCGGGTCTCGCGGGTCTTCGCCGTCAGGCCTAAGCGCCGGGCGAGCCCGACCAGTGCCAGCGCGGCTTCCTGGCCCGGGCAGGCGACCTCAAGGGTGGCGGTCCGGCCCGGTTCAGCCAGTCGCCCGCGCGCGAGAAAGGCCCCGCGCCACGCGGCCTCGACCCCGGCCATGTCGCCGGAAATGACCTGCCGCGGCATCCCCACGACCGGGTGGCCGGACGCGGTGACGAGCTTCAAGCGGCGGATGACGTCCGCCGCGCCGTCATCGACGCGCACCTCGTACCGCGACTCGCGGTTGCCTGAAGACGGCGCAAGTAGCTCCACACTCGCCTCCACCGCGCACAAATCGGCCACCGTGCTGGCTAAGCGCCGCGCGACCGCTTCTTCCTCAAAATCCGCGACGATGGCCACCCCGCCCTCCGCCGGCTGGATCTCCCCGCCGAACCGGATCAGCGCGGCCGCTTCCGCGGCGCGCGCCTCCAGCCCGCCGCCGGTGGCGCGCAGGAGTTCGTCCTTGACCTTGGCCGTGAGCGCCACCGGCGCCTCCCCTCGTTTACGTGTGTTGCAGCTTGGAACCGCCCAGCATTCTATCGTGCCGGGCGCAGCGCCTTGAGGGCAGATGCCAATTGCTTCGGGTCGTGGCGGTTCAGCGGTGCGCCCACGGCGTCCACCTCGCGCAGCGGGGCGAAGGCGACCTCTGCGTCCAAACGAGCGGCGGCGCGGGCGATGTTGTCGCGCTCGCCGTCGGAGGTGGCGGTGCGCTCATCGGCGAGGAAGTAGTCCACGTGCAGCTGCGGGGCGTGCTGGGAGAACACGTGGATGTGACGTTCTGTGGTGAACCCGTGGGTCTCCCCCGCCTCCGGCGAGAGGTTCAGGATCACCGCGACGGTCGCCGAGGTCTCATTGAGCGCCTGGGCGATGTCGGGCACGAGGATGTGCGGGATCACCGAGGAGAACCAGGAGCCGGGCCCGATGGTCACCATGTCCGCGTCCATGATCGCCTGCACCGCCGCCTCACTCGCGGCTGGCTGCGCCGGGGTGAGGCGCACACGCCGCACCGCCCCGGGGGTGGTGGCCACCGCCACCTGGCCGCGCACGGAGCGCAGCACGCGCGGGTCGTCGTCCAGGCCCGCCACGTCCGCTTCGATGTCCAGCGGCTGCGGGCACACCGGGATGACGCGGCCGGCGGATCCGGTCCAGGCGGCCACCTGATCCAGGGCGGCCTGGGTGTCGCCGAGGCGCTCGGCCAGCCCGGTGATCAACAGGTTGCCCAGCGCGTGGCCGGCCATGGCGCCGTGCCCGCCGAAGCGGTGCTGCAGGGTCTCGCGCCACTGCGCGCCGTCCTCGCCTTCGGCTGTCAGGGCCGCCAGCGCCATGCGCAGATCCCCGGGCGGGACGATCTCCATCTCGCGGCGCAAGCGCCCGGACGATCCACCGTCGTCCGCCACGGTGACCACCGCGTTGATCGTGGACGCGCCGGCTTCGCGCGCGGCGGTAAGCGTCTGGTACAAGCCGTGCCCTCCCCCGAGGCACGTGAACGACGTATGGCTCAATTGACCCTTCTTTCTGATGGCCTAACCGGCTCGCTTAGTGGCGCTCAAGATCGCGGTGGATCACATTGACATCCACCTGCCCCTGCTGGCGCAGACGCTTTCCGACGGCCTCCGCCACCGCCACTGAGCGGTGGTGCCCGCCCGTGCAGCCGATGCCGACGGTGATGAAGTCCTTGCCCTCGTGGCGGTAGCCGCCCAGGGTGCTAGAGAGCAGGTCGACGAAGTTGTCCACGTACTCGCGGGCGCCGTCCTGGCTCAACACGTAGTCAGAAACCGCCTTGTCCACGCCGCGGAACTCCCGGAGCCCCTCCACCCAGTACGGGTTTGGCAGGAAACGAACGTCCAGCACAATATCAGCGTCGCGCGGCGAGCCGTGCTTGAACCCGAAGGATTCGATGGTGACGTGTTGCCGGCCCACCGGCAGCTCGCCGACGGAAGCCTCCACCGCGCGGCGCAGGTCGTGCACCGACAGGTTCGAGGTGTCGATGATGACGTCCGCGGACGCGCGCAGCTCCTCCATCTCTTCGCGCTCGCGCTCGATGCCGGACTGCAGCGTCCCGTCGCCCTGCAGCGGGTGGGTGCGGCGCACCGAGTCGAAGCGGCGGATCAGCACGTCGTCGCGCGCCTCCAGGAACAGGACGAACGGCTGGTGGTCGCGGTCCCGGATCGCCGCGATGGTCTCCATGAGGGACCCGTTGAATTTCGCCGCGCGGATGTCGGTGACCACCGCGAGGCGCTCCACCGGGGAATCGTCCGCGGCGGCCAGGTCCACCAGCTCCAGAATCAGCTGCGGCGGCAGGTTCTGGGAGACGAAAAAGCCCTTGTCCTCAAAGACCTTCGCTGCCGTGGACAGGCCGCCGCCCGACAGGCCCGTGATGATCACAGGGCGCATCGGGGTCGCGGAATCTTCCTGGGGCAATGCGTGTGCGGAGGATGTCGTGGACATAAGGAACATCCTAGACAAGGAGGGGGCGACGTGCCGTCGATTAGCAACCCGCTTCTACTGGTGCAGATGCTGGTAGATGGTCTCCGCGAGCTTCGGGCCCACACCCTTGACCTGCTGGATCTCCTCCACCGTCGCTTCCTTGATCTTCTTCACGGAGCCGAAGTGCTTAACCAGGTCCGTGCGCCGGGCCGGCCCCAGCCCCGGCACCGCGTCCAGCGCCGAGGCGCGCATCCGCTTGGAGCGCTGCTGGCGGTGGTACGTGATGGCGAACCGGTGCGCCTCGTCGCGGATCTGCTGCAGCAGGTACATGCCCTCGGAGTTGCGGGGCAGGATGATCGGCTCGTCGTCGTCCGGCACCCACACCTCCTCAAGGCGCTTGGCCAGCCCGATGAGCTGCACGTCCACGATGCCCAGCTCGTCGAACACCGCCTGCGCTGCGGTGACCTGGGGCTTGCCGCCGTCGACGATGAACAGCTGCGGCGGGTAGGCGAACCGCTTCGCCCCGGTGGACTCGTCCGCTTCGTCCTCGAAGGTCTGCTCCTCCGCGACCTCGTCCGGGTTAGCCAGCTTGTCCTCGTTGTAGCGCTTGAAGCGGCGCCGGGTCACCTCGGCGATGGAGCCGACGTCGTCGGAGCGGCCGTCGCCGGCGGCCTCCTTGATGCGGTAGCGGCGGTAGTCGTTCTTCTTGGGCAAACCGTCCTCGAACACCACAAGCGACGCCACCACGTCGGTGCCCTGGATGTGGGAAATATCGGTGCACTCGATGCGCAGCGGCGCCTCGTCCATCCCGAGGGCGTCCTGGATGTCCTGCAGCGCCTGGGAGCGGGCGGTCAGGTCGCCGACGCGCTTGAGCTTGTGCTGGTGCAGCGCCTCCGAGGCGTTCTTGTGCACCGTCTCCATCAGCGCGCGCTTGTCGCCGCGCTGCGGCACGCGGATCTCCACCGGGCCGCCGCGCAGCTCCGCGAGCAGCTCGGTGACCTCTGGCAGTTCCGCCGGCAGCGTCTCCACAAGGATTTCGCGCGGCACCGGCATCGGCGCCTCCGCCTTGGCGCGGGACTCCTGGTCCACGCCGCGGCGGCGCACCTTCTGCGCCTCGATCGTGCGGTCTTCCTCCTGCTCCTGGCGGACCCGCTCCACCGCGTCGGAGTAGTACTGCACAAGGAAGTTCTGCATCAGCGTCGGCAAGGTCGGGTCTTTCTGCCCCTCTTCCAGCCGCTCGGCGGCGCCGGGCTCATCGCCGGTCTTTTCCACCACCCAGCCGCGCTGGGCCCGGATGCGCCCGTCGCGCACGTTGAAGATCTGCACCGCCGCTTCGAGCTCGTCGGTGTCGAAAGCGATGACGTCGGCGTCAGTGTTTTGCCCTAAGACGACCGTCTGGCGTTCCATGACCTTGTTCACGGCGCCCAAGTCGTCGCGAAGCCTGGCCGCCTTCTCAAACTCCAGGTTCTCACTAGCTTCCTGCATCTGTGCGGTGATGCCGCGCACGAGCTGGTCGGTACGCCCCGACATGAAGCCCAAGAAGCCCTGCACGATCTCGTCGTACTCGGCCTCGTCCACGCGCCCCACGCACGGGGCGGCGCACTTGTCGATGTAGCCGAGCAGGCACGGCCGCCCCAGCGACTCGTGGCGGTTGAACACACCGTTCGAGCAGGTCCGGATCGGAAACACGCGCGTGAGCAGGTCCAGTGTTTCGCGCACCGCCCACGCGTGAGAGTAGGGCCCGAAGTAGCGCACCCCCTTGCGCTTCGGGCCGCGGTAGAAGAACGCGCGCGGGTAGCGCTCCTTCACGCTCACCGCGAGCATGGGGTAGGTCTTGTCGTCGCGGTACATGACGTTGAACCACGGGTCGAAGCGCTTGATCCAGGTGTACTCCAGCTGCAGCGCCTCCACCTCGGAGGCCACCACAGTCCACTCCACGGACGCGCCGGTGTAGACCATCTGGCGGGTGCGCGGGTGCAGCGTGTGCGGCGGCTGGAAGTAGTTGTTCAGGCGCGCGCGCAGGCTTTTCGCCTTGCCCACGTAGATGACGTGGCCGTCGCGGTCGCGGAACTTGTACACCCCGGGGTCGGTCGGAATCGTGCCCGGCGCCGGGCGGTAGCTTTGCGGGTCCGCCAACGCTTAGTCCTGCGGCATGTACTTGGCTTCGAGCGCGCGGAAGTCATCCACGGCCTTCAAGGCGTCTTCCTTGTCACCGGACTGGATCGCCCATAGCGGCACGTACTCGAATTCCGGCAGCTCAAGGCGCGCCATGCGCGAGCCTTTGGGGAAGCTCAGCCCGTAGATCACGGCCCACGGGTAATAGCGGGTGCCGATGATGTTGCGCACCTGCACGCCGTCCTCGTTCGCGCGCACCCGCGGTCGGGTCAGCGCGATCCAGGACAGCACGGAGATGATCAGGCCGACGCCGATGAAGGCGAACTTGTCCAGGTCGGTGATGGACACGCCGGTGAATTCGGCGTCCACGGCCCAGGACATGAACACGTGCACCGCCATGACCACAACGATCCAGCCGACGGCGACCTTGCGCAGAAACTTCGAGGACAGCTCCAGCTCCCACGGTTTCGTGGTGGTGGTGGCGTGCGGGTCGAGCGCGTTGAGGTAGGCAATCTCGTCCCGGCCCGAAAGTCCCGTGGGGTTGTGCTGTTCAGCCTGATCAGCCACTGCCGTTACTCCTTACAAGCGCTCGAGCATGTTGCGTGGCAGCGTCCCAAAGGCCGCCCCACGCCCTCCGGGCTACCTTAGCCCTTCAACGGCAGAGCGCGAACTTTGCGCAGCTCCGCGGCTGTACCGGCGGCGGCGCGCATGGCCTCGGCACCCTTGTCTTCCTTGGCGTCCTCGCCACCGGCGCGCTCGTAGGCCTGGTCCTCGTCGTCGACGGTGAGCACGCCGTTGCCCACCGGAGTCTGCTCATCCAACGCCACGCGGGTCAGCCCTGCGGTCACGGAGTCGCACACGTACTGGAAGTGGGCGGTTTCGCCGCGGATGACGCAGCCGAGGGCCACCACGGCGTCGTAACGCTTAGCGCACGCCTGGACCACCACCGGCAGCTCGAGGGCGCCGGCGACGGCGTACTCCTCCACCTTCACGCCGAGCTCCCGGGCCTCATCCCGCGCGCCGGCGCGCAGCAGGTCGACGATCTTGTCGTTCCACCGGGTGTAAACCACGGCGGTGGTCATGCCCTCCGCCTGTATGGAATAGTCCTCGGGTGCTCCACTCGATGCCACTTGCAGCTCCTTTTGGGTCCGTTTAGGTTGCGTACCCCGGATGGGCGTGGAGCCATTCGGCCACACCAGGTAGGTCGTGGCCCATCCGGTCGCGCTTGGTGCGCAGGTACTTGATGTTGTCGTGTGTGGGAACGATCTCGATCCTACTGCGGCGCGCCACCGCAGGGCCGTAACCCGCCAGCGCGTCGGACTTGTCCGGGTTGTTGGTGAGCAGCTCGAAGGTGCCCACCCCCAGATCCGCCAGGATCTGCCCGGCCGCGGAGTACTCCCGCGCGTCCGCCGGCAGACCCTGCTCCAGGTTCGCGTCCACGGTGTCCAGGCCCGCGTCCTGCAGCCGGTAGGCCTGCAGTTTCGCCATGAGTCCAATGCCGCGGCCCTCATGCCCGCGCAGGTACACCACCACGCCGCGCCCGGCAGCTTGGATGCGCCGCATGGACTCGCGCAGCTGAGGGCCGCAATCGCAGCGCGTGGAGCCGAACACGTCGCCGGTGAGGCATTCGGAGTGCACCCGCACCAGCACATCTGTTGCTTCCCGCAGCTTCTCGACGCCTCCGGCAACCAACGCCACATGCTCCACCCCGGAAACAGTGTCGCGGTAGCCCACGGCGGTGAACTCGCCGTACTCGGTGGGAAGCTTCGCCGCGGTGACGCGCTCGACGGTGCGTTCGTGATGGCGGCGGTATTCGGCCAGCTGCTCGATGGAGATCATGGGCAGCCCGTGCGTGTTGGCGAAGCGGAGCAGCTCGTCGAAACGCGCCATGTCGGTGGGGTCGTCCTCGGAGACGATCTCGCACAGCGCGCCCACCGGGGTCTTGCCCGCCAGCCGCGCCAGGTCCACGGCCGCCTCCGTGTGGCCGGGGCGTTCCAGCACGCCGCCGGCCTTGGCGCGCAGGGGCACCACGTGGCCGGGGCGGGTAAACGACGAGGCGTTGGCGGAGCCGTCTGCAAGCAAGGCGATCGTCGTCGCGCGCGAGCGCGCGGAGATGCCGGTGGTACCGGTGGCCGCGTCCACGGTGACGGCGTAGGCGGTGCCGTGCAGGTCCTGGTTGTTGGCCACCATCGGCGGCAGCTCGAGTGCGGTGGCGCGCTCATCCGGCATCGAAACACAGATGTAGCCGGAGGTGTGGCACACCATGAACGCGACGAGCTCCGGGGTGGCGTCCTCGGCGGCGAAGATGAGGTCGCCCTCGTTCTCGCGGTCCTCACTGTCCACCACAACAACGGCCTTGCCAGCGCGAATGGCGGCGATAGCCTCCTCGACCGTATTCAAGGAGTTAGGGGAAGTCATACCGTCCAAGCCTATCCCCGCACCATCTTCTCAACGTATTTGGCCACGATGTCCACCTCGAGGTTCACCGGGTCGCCGGGGGCGAGCGCGCCGGCAGTGGTCTCGCGCAGCGTGGTAGGGATCAGCGAGACCTCGAAGTAGCCCTTGCCGACCGCTGAGACGGTCAGCGAGGTGCCGTTGACCGCGATGGAGCCCTTCTCCACCACGTAGCGCTCAAGCTGCTTTGGCAGCGTGAAGCGCACCACCTCCCAGTGCTCCGACGGGGTGCGCGAGACCACCTCGGCCACACCGTCGACGTGGCCCTGGACGATGTGGCCGCCCATCCGCTGGCCCGCGGCAAGCGCCCGTTCCAGGTTCACCTCGGAGCCGGCCTCGTAGGTGCTGAGCCGGGAACGGTCCATGGTCTCGCGCATCACGTCCGCGGTGAAGGTGCCGTTCGCGTTGTCCACCACCGTCAGGCACACCCCGTCCACGGCAATCGAGTCGCCGGGGGCGGCGTCCTCGGTGACCTTGGGGGCGCGCACGGCGATCCGGACGGCGTCGTCAAGCAGCTTCAGCTCCTCCACCACACCGATTTCCTCAACGAGTCCCGTAAACATCTCTCTCCATTTCTATGAACACATCGCCTCCCACCGGCCGCACGAGGGTGGTGCGGAAGCGGCGGGCGTCGGCGATGGTGCCGGCAATCGCGCGGTCCAGCACCCCGCGGCCGGCGCCGAGAAGCGCGGGCGCGATGTAGGCCTGCACCGCGTCCACCAGATCCAGCTCGAGAAAGCTCGCGGCGAGCGTCGCGCCGCCTTCGACCAGCACGTCGCGCGCACCGGTTGCCCACAGCACCTCCATCGCCTCCTCGGGCGTGGCGTACTGCTCGAAGCCCAAGCGGGTGAGGTTGCCCTCGGGCACCTCGCGCCTGCCGACGACCACGCGGCGCGGCTGGCGTCCGCGCAGCGAGCCGTCGGGGAAGCGCGCGGTCAGCGACGGGTCGTCCGCGATCGCGGTGCCGGTGCCGACGATGATCGCGTCGAGCTTCGCGCGGTCCTCGTGCGCCAGCTCGCGGGCCTTATCGCCGGTGATCCACTTGCTCGTGCCATCTTTCGCGGCGGTGAAGCCGTCGAGCGTGGAGGCGAACTTCAGCGTCACGCTCGGACGGTTGTGGCGCACCGAGCGCAGCCACGGCTGCAACGCCGCGATCCGCACCGGCTGGAAGTCCACCTCGACGCCGTGGGAGCGCAGGTACTCGGCCCCGCCGGCGGCCGCGTCGTTCGGGTCGGCGGTGAAGTACACCACGCGTGCGATCCCCGCCTCCACCAATGCCTGCGAGCAGGGGCCGGTGCGGCCGGTGTGGTTGCAAGGCTCCAGGGTCACCACGGCGGTCGCGCCCCGGGCGCGCTCGCCCGCGTCTCGCAGAGCGTTGATTTCCGCGTGTGGCCCGCCTGCGGGCGAGGTCGCGCCGGTGGCGATGAGCGCACCGGAGGCGTCGAGAAGCGCGCAGCCCACCGGCGGGTTCGGCGAGGTGGTGCCGCGGACGGACTCGCCCGCCTCAATCGCCGCGGATACGCCGCCGAGTGCGTCCGTCACCCTCGCGCTGCCTCGCGGGCGAGCTCGCGCAGGCGCTCCACCGCCTCACCCGGGTTGTCGGCGCCGAAGACCGCGGAGCCGGCCACGAACGCGTCCACGCCGGCCTCCGCGGCCTGCGCGATGGTGGCGTTTGCGATGCCGCCGTCGATGCCGATGATGGTGTCCAGGCCGGCCTCCGCGATGCGGTCGCGCAGCACCATGACCTTGCTTAAGACTTCCGGCATGAACTTCTGCCCGCCGAAGCCAGGCTCCACGCTCATGACCATGACCTGGTCGAAGTGCTCCAGATCGTCCAGGTACGGCTCAATCGCGGTGCCGGGCTTGATGGCAAAACCGGACTGCACGCCCAGCTCGCGGCACTGCCTCGCGGCCGCGACGTGGTCGACGGTGGCCTCAACGTGGAACACCAGCCGGTCGCCGCCAGCTTGGACGTAGGTTTCGAACCAGCGCTCCGGCTCCTCGATCATCAGGTGCATGTCCAGGAACTGGTCGGTCACCCCGTTTACCGCCTTGGTCACGTCCGGCCCGAAGGAGAGGTTGGGCACGAAGTGGCCGTCCATGATGTCCACGTGAATCAGGTCCGCGTTGGGAACCTTGCGCACGTCCTCGCCGAGGGCGGCGTAGTTCGCGGCCAGAATTGATGGGGCGATCTGAATCATGGGTCCTACCCTAGCTTTTTGCGCAGCACCGCGAAGAACATTGCGTCGGTGCCGTGGCGGTGCGGCCACATCTGCACGCTCGGCCCCTCGCCCACGTCCTCCATGCCGGCGGCCCACTCGCGGGCGTCGAGCTCATCCACATCGCCTTTCGCCAATTGCTTCTCGACGATCCTCCGGGTCTCCCGCACATCCGGCGAGCACGTGGAGTAGACCACCACCCCGCCCGGCTTGGCCAGGTTCACGGCGGATTGGAGCAGCTCTTCCTGCAGCTGGTTCAGCTCCGCGATGTCGCCTTCGGACTTCGTCCAGCGCGCCTCCGGGCGCCGCCGCAGCGCGCCGAGGCCAGAGCAGGGCGCGTCGACAAGGATGCGGTCGTAGCCGGGTTCGAGTTTGGAGTCGCGCCCGTCCGCGGTGTGGACCGTCACCGGCAGGCCGCGCACCGTCTTCGAGATGAGCTCCGCGCGGTGGGGGCTGACTTCGACGGCGTCGACCGTGGCGGCGTCGATAGCCGCGATGGCCCCGATGAGCGCGGCCTTGCCGCCGGGACCCGCGCAAAGGTCAAGCCAACGGCCTTGATCCTGCTCGACGGGGACCTCGGTGACGGCACGCGCGATGATCTGCGAGCCCTCGTCCTGCACCGCGGCAAGCCCCTCGCGCACCGGCTCGAGCTGGCCCGGATCCCCCTCCGGCAGGTACACCGCGTACGGCGAGTACTTGCCCTGCTCGCCGCCCGTGGACAGTGCAAGTTCTTCCGCGGAGATCTCGCCGGGGCGCGCCACCAGGTGCACGACCGGGCGGGCCGAGTCCGCCTCGAGCGCGGCTTCCAGCTCGTCGCGCTTGTCACCGAGCGCCTCCGCGAAGGAGCGCGCGATCCACTCCGGGTGGGCGTGGGTGAAGGCCAGCGCGCCCAGCTCGTTGTCCGGGGCGAGGGTGCGCAGCCACTCGTCGGCGGGCGTGCGGCCGATGGAGCGCAGCACGCCGTTCGCGAAACCTTTCGCCTTCTCATGGCCCGCAGCCTCGACGAGCCGCACCGAGGTGTCCACCGCGGCGTGGTCGCCCACCCGGGTGTAGAGCAGCTGGTAGGCGCCCAGGCGCAGCGCGGCGAGCACCTCGGGCGCGATGCGCTCGAGCTCGCGCGATGAGTTTTTCGCGATCACCGCGTCGAGTACCCCGAGGCTGCGCAGCGTGCCGTAGGCCACCTCGGTGGCAAAGGCGGCGTCGCGTCCGGTGATCTTCCGCTCGCGCAGGATGCCGGGCAGGGTGAGGTTGGCAAACGCGCCGTCGCGGGCGACGCGCAGCACCACCTCGAAGGCCGCCTCGCGCGCCGGGTCGCCGATGCTGGCCGGGCGGCCCTTCACCGTGTAGCGCTGGCGCCCGCCGCCCTGCTTGCGCGGCTGCTGCTTTGCCCTGCTGCCTTGCTGCCGGTTGCGTGCAGGTTTGTCCTCTCGACGCCCCGCGGACCGCGACCTGAAACCTCCGCTCACTCGAACACCACTCCTTCTTTCGCCTCCGGGTTGAGTCCGCGGGCCCAGTCCGCCGCATTCATCATCTTCTTGCCCGGCGGCTGGATCGTGCCCAGGCGAACGTCGCCGCCGGCGGTGCCCACGAGCACCTCGTTTTTGCCAAACGCGGCATCGCCCGGGGCGAGCGCGCCCTCCCCGGTCGGGGTGACTGGGCCGAGCTTGAAGCGGTCCTCCCCGCGCATCGTCCACGCGCCCGGCGCCGGGGTGTGGGCGCGGATGCCGCGGTCGATCACGGCGGCCGGCTGCGTCCAGTCCACCCGGGCGTCCGCCGGGGCGATCTTGTGGGCGTAGGTGCCCTCTTCCGGCTGCGGCGTCGGTGCAGCGGTACCGGCCTCGAGCGCACCCATGGTCTCAACCAGCAGGTCCGCACCCGCGTAGGCGAGGCGCTCCAGCAGCTCGCCGCTGGTTTCTGCCTCGCCGATGACGGTTTCCAGCGTGTCCAAGATGTCACCGGTGTCCAGGCCCTCGTCGATGCGGAAGGTGGTGGCTCCGGTGACCGCGTCACCGGCCGCGATCGCCGCCTGCACCGGCGCCGCCCCGCGCCACTTAGGCAGCAGCGAGAAGTGCAGGTTCACCCAGCCGTGTGCGGGGATGTCCAGCATGTCCGCCGGGATGAGGTTGCCGTAGGCCACCACCGGGATCGCGTCGGGGGCCAGCTCCTTCAGTTGGTCCCGGATGGCGTCGTCGCGCGTGAGACTCTCCGGGGTGAGCACCTCGATGCCGTGCTCGAGAGCGAGCGCCTTGACTGGCGACGGGTGCAGCGTGCGCCCACGGCCGCGGCGCGCGTCGGGGCGGGTGAGCACCGCGACGACCTCGTGGTCGGACGCGATGAGCCGCTCGAGCGCCGCAGCGGCGGGTTCGGGTGTGCCGGCGAATACGAGTCGCATACAAACGTTCTCCTTAGCTCCAGTCGGCGGCCCGGATCGCCGCCATCGCTTCCTTGCGCTGCTCCGGTGCCATCCTGCGCATGAACATCACGCCGTCCAGGTGGTCCGCCTCGTGCTGGATGCAGCGCGCCAAAAGCCCGGTGCCGCGCAGCGCGATCGGGCGGCCGAAGCAGTCCTGGCCGCGGACAATGACCGTCTTGTGGCGGGTGACCTCGCCTCGCACGTCCGGCACCGAGAGGCAGCCTTCGACGCCGGTCTGCATCTCATCGCCCAAGGGTTCCCACACGGGGTTGACGATGTGCCCGCGCATGCCCTGGCAGTCGAAGACGAAAATCCGGCGCGTAAGCCCGATCTGGTTCGCGGCCAGGCCGGCTCCGCCGGCGTGGTCCATGGTTTCCAGCATGTCGGCGACCAGCCGCTCCAAGGCGGCGTCGAAAACAGTGACCTCTGCCGCAGCGGTGTTGAGCACTGGGTCGCCGAACAGGCGGATGTCGCGGATAGCCATGGGGCCAAAGTGTAGTAGCGCGACCCCGCTAGCCGATGTCCACCGGGTTGACCTGGATGCGCAGCGGCAGGTCCTGCTTCGCCGTCGTCCACGCCACCGCGCCGGCACGCAGGGCCTTGCCCAGCGCGGTGCGCCCGGCAAGCGGGGTGCGCACCAAGATCCGCTGCGCGGGCCCGAGCGCCTCCCGGTTCCACTCGCCCGGCAGCCGCACCCCGGGCGGCAGGTCCACCGGGCCGAGCAGCTCGGCGTGCTCGGGCAGCTCGGTGCGGGCGAAGAATTCCTCCAACCCGTCGCGTGGGGCGTCCACAACCGCCACGTGCACCGCCGGCGGGAAGCGGGCCTCGCGCCGCAAGGAAAGCTCCAAAGCTGCAAACCCGGGCGCGTCCCACCGGATCAGGTGCTGCACCACGGGCAGGGAGGGCTCGGCCACCACGACGACTTCCCCGCCTGCGCTGTGCGGCTGCACCAGCGTGGCCGCCCCCATCCACTTGGCAAAGGTGTCTTCCACCGCGCGCAGGTCGGGCCGCTGCATCAGCGCCCAGGCGTCCAGAAGCACCGCCGCGCCGTAGCCGCCGTCAACGTGCGGCTCCGCACCCGGCGTGGCCACCACCAGCGCCGGGCCCGCCGGCACCTGCGCGCGCACGTTGTCGCCGCCCGAGGTGATCACCTTGTACTTGGCAAAGGCGCGGCCGAGCTCCTCGGCCGTGCGCTCCGTGCCCAGCACCACCGCGCGCAGCCTGCGCGAGCCGCACGTCGGGCACACGTGCGCCGGGTCCATCCGGCCGCACCACCGGCAGGTCGGCGCCACGGCCTCGCCGCCCGGGGGCAGCCCGAGCGGCCCGTTGCACCACCTGCACCGCGCCGGTGTGCGGCACTGCCCGCACGCCAGCGACTGGATGTAGCCGGTGCGCGGCACCTGGAACAGCACGGGGGTGCCGCGCTCGAGCGCCTGCGCCGCCGCCTGGAACGCCGAAGACGGCAGGCGCGCCTGCTTCGCGCGCGGGTCGCGCTCCATTGCAAAGTCCGAATCCCCCGCCGCGTGGATGTACGGCGAGCGGGTGCGCAGGCTCTGTCGCGGGGCGACCAGCTCGTGCATCCACCCGGATTCCACCAGCAGCTGCGCCTCCGCGGTGCGCGCGTGCCCGCCGATGACCAGCGAGCACCCCTCCTTCGCCGCGCGGGTAGTCAGCACCTCGCGGGCGTGCACGTACGGCGCGCGCGGATCCACCAGGTTGTCGTCGCCGTCGAACATCAGCGCCGCAAAGCGCAGGTTTTTCACCGGGGCGAACGCCGCCGAGCGCGTGCCCACCACGATCCGGCCCTGCCCGTGCAGCACCGATAGGTAGCGCGAGTACCGCGCCTGCGGGCCCTGCGAGGCCGTCAGCGTGGTCACCTGGCGCGCCCCCACGATCTCCTTCAGCGCCGCCTCGCACGCGTCCACGTCCTTCTGGTCCGGCACCACGATCAGCGCACCCGCACCGTCCAGGGCCACCTTCGCCGCCAACGACGCAAGTGCCGCGGCCCAGCTGTCCCCCGGTGCGACCTGCCAGGCCGCCCGCGCGATCTTGCCAGCGACCACCGCGTCCACGAACGACTCGCCAAAGGTGTAGGCGGTCCACGCCGACAAGTCCGGCTCCCCGGCCTCCCCCAGCTCCCCCCAGGGCGTGGAAGTGTCCGTCTCCTCCGCCTTCGCGTGGCGCGCCGGGATAGCAGAACGGTAGATGTCGGACCGCACGCCTGCGTAACGGTCCGCCAGCACGTCGATAAGCTCCCGCGTCCTCGCCGGGGCCACAACCTCCGGCGAGATGACGCGCTCGATGAAGCGCAGCGACCCCTCGTGCCGCGAAGAAGATGCGCGCTCGAGCACCACGGCATCCACGAGCCGGCCCGCAAACCGCACCCGCACCCGCACCCCGGGCTGCACCGCGTCCGCCTCCTGCGAGGGCACGAGGTAGTCGAACGGCCTGTCCAGATGCGCCAGCCCGAGCATGGGCAACACGCGCGCGATTGGGGCTTCTGCGGCGGGCGTGTCAGACATGACCCCGGATTCTAAACCACCGTCCGACACCGCCTTGCCCGCGAGCGTTCCAATCCCCCGGCCCGGTCTTTTATGGAGTACTAATAAGACTGAAAGTTTTCCCCTTACGCGCGTTTGAAAGACCCCGCCGCCCTATGAAACGCCTGCTCACAGCAGTCACCTCTGCCACACTCCTCGCCGCTGCAACACTGGCCCCGTCCCCCGCCTCCGCGGATGTGTCCAAGGTCACGCAGCTCGCCCTGCCGCAGGACGCAAAGATCATCTCCGGCGACAGCTTCGGCCCCATCCTCGTGCAGGGAGCTGGGTTGCCTATCGACGGCAGCTCCGCCTTCATCGCCGGCTCCTCCGACCGCGCCCGCAGCACCGTCGAGGACGGCTGGCGCCGCGCCTACAACGGTCTTCCCGGGCAGCTGAAGCAGGCCGTGCCGCCGCACCTGCGCCCGCCCGAGCCAGCGAAACCGGCCGACGTCACCGTCGCGCCCGCGCAGGAGCCAGCGCCGTCGCCGGTGCCGCCCAATTGCTACAACTGCGTCGCCATCACCTACGACGACGGCCCGGTCCCCGGCAGCACCGAGCGCCTGCTGGACATCCTCAAGCGCAAGGGCGTGCACGCGACCTTCTTCGTGGTGGGCCGAAACGCCAACGCGAACCCGCAGATCCTGCGGCGGATCCGCGACGAGGGCCACACCATCGGAAACCACTCCTTTTCCCACCCGGACCTGGCCAGGCAGTCCGATGGCGCCATTGCCGCCCAGTTGGACGACACGGACGCCGCGCTGCAGAAGCAGGCCGGCCTCGACCCGCACTGGTTGCGCCCGCCCTACGGCTCCCACAACCCGCGCGTGGCCTCCGCCGCGGGTGCCCGCGGCATGGCGCTGGCCGTGTGGGACGTGGACACCGCCGACTGGCAGCACCGCAACCCCGCCACCACCTGCAAGCGGGCGGTGGACGGCGCACGCGAGGGCTCCATCATCCTCATGCACGACATCCACCAGCCAACCGTCGACGCGGCGGAGTGCGTCATCGACGGCCTGCGCGCCAAGGGGCTCAATCCCGTTGGCCTAGACGAGATGATCAAACGACCCGAGGCGGGCCACGTCTACACGCGCGCGGATTAGTTCCTATACTCCTGCCTGTGACTGAACAGCAGGACAACGGCGGCCGCCACGGATGGGTCAAAGCCATCCCCTACGCCATGCTCGCCGCCTACGCGCTCGGGCCCCTGCTGCTCATCCCGTTGGTGGGTAACCCGTGGGTGATGGTCGGGTTCATCTTCGCAGTGGCGATCATCGCCGGGCTTATCGACGGCATCGCCTTCCGCCCCACTTTGTCCCTGCCCCTTTTGACCGGGGTGGGCTTCTGGATCTCCAAGGCCCTGTACTTCAACGACGGCACGTTCATCTACTCCATCGCGGTGACGCTCGTCTGCGCGGCGGCGATGTGGGTGGGGTCGTTGGTGGGCGGCAGCTCGTCGAGAAGCAAGGCGGAGGCGTAGCCGATGGAAACCTGGAGCCTCAACCACCCCGAATACGGCCTGATCGAGGTCCGCGTCGGTTTCGACCGCGACTTCGCCGCCGAGGACCCCAGCTGGCCCGGCGACGAGGCGGACAAACCCGGCGCCCTGGCGACGGCGGAGAGCTCCCTCAAAGAGCGGATCAAGCTGTGGACGAAAAACCCCACCGAGCGCATGGAGGTGCGCGTCAACGGCGAGGTGCAGCACCGCTACAACGACGTCGCAAGCGCCCGGCTGCCGCTGTTCGGCGACGGCCCGAAAGGCGAGCTGGAAACGCCGACGGGGCTCGGCACCGACCGCACAAAACCGCACCTGAAGCTTCGGGTCAGTAGTTTCGACGAGCTGCTCAGCGTGGAGTTTCGCGAAGGCGACACGGTGGTGGAGTTCGACCCGCCCGCCGGCTCCCGCGGCGCGCACAGGCGCGAAACCATGCAGTCCAGCGAGCTCAAGCGCACCCTCATCCCCATGGCGGAAGGGCTGGGCAAGGGCGGCTGGGCGCTCGCGGTGCTCGTGCTCGGCCCGATCATCTCGAGGTTCATCGGCTGGCTAGTTGGGTTTTTGCCCGACTGGGACCTGCCCGATTGGCAGCTGCCGCACATGGACCTGCCGGTGCCGTCGCTGCCACATTTCAACCTGCCGATGCCGGACATCGACCTGCCGGAGTTCCCCGAGGTTCCCGAGTGGGCGCTGTGGCTGCTCGAATACTCGAAGATCTGGGTGCCGGTGGTCATCGGCATCGTCGTCGGCGTGGTCGCGCTGCGCAACCACCGGCGTTCCGAGCAAGAAAAAGCCGCCTGGCAGGAACACCAGGCGGACAAGACACCGGAGACGGACTAGACGCCGGCGGCGCCCTTCAAGTCGTCGACCTTGTCGGTGCGCTCCCACGGCACGTCGATGTCCGTGCGGCCGAAGTGGCCGTACGCGGCGGTTTGCGCGTAGATCGGGCGCTTGAGGTCCAGCTCGCGGATGATCGCCTCGGGGCGCAGGTCGAAGACCTTCTCCACCGCCTGCTGGATGCTCTCGTCCGTCTGGCCCTCCGCGGCGGTGCCGAACGTCTCCACGTACAGCCCCACCGGGTTCGCGCGTCCGATGGCGTAGGCCACCTGCACCTCGACGCGCTCCGCCAGGCCCGCGGCGACAATATTCTTGGCCACCCAGCGCATCGCGTACGCGCCGGAACGGTCCACCTTTGAGGGGTCCTTGCCGGAAAACGCGCCGCCGCCGTGGCGAGCCATGCCGCCGTAGGTGTCCACGATGATCTTGCGGCCGGTCAGGCCGGCGTCGCTCATGGGGCCACCCTGGATGAAGGAGCCGGACGGGTTGACCAGCACCTTGGTGTCCTCGCGGTAGTACTGCTCCAGGTTTGCGTCCTTGAGCACCCAGTTGATCACGTGCTCGCGAAGCGCCGCCTCCAGCGCCTCGCCGGTGAAGTCCGGGTCGTGCTGGGTGGAGATGACGATCGTGTCGATGAACGCCGGGGTCTGGCCGTCGTAGGCGAAGGTCACCTGGGTCTTGCCGTCCGGGCGCAGCCCCTCGACGATGCCCTCGTGGCGCACCTGGGACAGGCGGCGGGCCAGGCGGTGCGCCGTGGAGATCGGCAGCGGCATGTACTCGGGCGTCTCGTTGGTGGCGTAGCCGAACATCAGGCCCTGGTCGCCCGCGCCGGTCTGGTCGTCCTCGCCGGTGGAAGTGTTCTCGCGGACCTCCTGGGACGTCACCACGGAATCGTGGATCTCCGAAGACTGGTCGCCGATGGCGATGTTCACGCCGCAGCTGCGGCCGTCGAAACCGACCTCAGAAGAGTCGAACCCGATCTCCACCAGCTTCTCGCGCACGATCCGCGCGATGTTGGAGTAGGCGGAAGTGCGCACCTCCCCCGCCACATGCACCTGGCCGGTCGTGGCGAGGGTCTCCACGGCCACCTTCGCGTCCGGGTCCTGAGCGAGCATGTCGTCCAGGATCGAGTCCGAGATCGCGTCGCAGATCTTGTCGGGGTGGCCCTCGGTGACCGATTCGCTTGTGAACAAGCGGAAGTACGTATCAGTGGACAAAGCAGTCTTTCCTTAGCGTCTATGCGAACGGGTAGCGTTCCGGCGGCGTCCAACGGCTTAAACGGGAACGGCACGTCGTGAAGTGATGCCCACGATAGACCAAGCTGTCTAAATGTGCAATGTCACTACGAAAGGCGCTCGACGGCGTCCCAGATCCGGGCCGCGACCTCGTGCTTGGTGCCGTCGGGAATCTCCTCTTCGCGGCCGTCTGCGCTAAGCAGCCAGCCCCGGTTGCGGGCCTGGCCGAACACGCCGCCGCCGGCCACGGAGTTGAGCATGAGCATGTCCGCGCCCTTGCGCTTGAGCTTGGCGCGGCCATTTTCGAGCTCGTTGTCCGTCTCCGCGGCGAAGCCGATGATGGTCGCGGCGGTCTCCCCCGCCTCCCGCATCTGGACCAAGCCCTTGAGGATGTCCGGGTTTTCGGTGAGGCGGATCGTGGACAGCGCGTCATCGGCTTTGCCCTTCTTCAGCTTCGTGCTCGCTTCTGCTTCTGGACGGAAATCCGCCACGGCAGCAGCCATAATCACCACGTCGGCCTCCGGCGCTCGTTCCGCCATCGCCTGTTGCATTTCGCGGGTGGAGCCGACCTTGATCACCTCCGCGCCCGACGGCGGATCCAGCGCATCGGTCGCCCCCGCCACGATGGTCACCTTCGCGCCTCGTTGCGCGGCGACGTCGCCGAGCGCGTAGCCCTGCTTGCCGGAGGACCGGTTGCCGATGTAGCGCACCGGGTCAATGTTCTCCTGGGTGCCGCCCGCGCTGATCAGCACGCGCTTGCCCGCAAGGGTCGGGGCGAATGTGCTAGTGCGCAGCACCGTGCGAGCGAGTTCGGCGATCACGTCCGGTTCCAGCAAACGCCCGGGCCCGGTGTCTTTGCCAGTGAGACGCCCGTGCGCGGGTTCAAGCACCGTGATACCCCGCTCGCGCAGCGTGGCGACGTTCGCCTGCGTGGCCGGGTTGAGCCACATCTCGGTGTGCATCGCGGGGGCAAGCACCACCGGGCACGTGGCGACGAGGATGGTCGAGGTGAGCAGGTCGTCCGCACGCCCCGCGGCGGCCCGAGCCATGAAGTCCGCGGTCGCTGGCGCCACGACGATCAGGCCGGCCTCCTGCCCCACCCGCACGTGCTGCACCTCGTCGACGCGGGTGAACACTCCGGTGTCCACCGGGTTGCCGCTCAACGCCTCGAACGTCGCCGCACCCACGAAATTGAGCGCGTTCTGCGTGGGAATCACCCGGACCTCATCACCCGCCTCTTTGAAGTTTCGGACAAGATGGCAGGCCTTGTACGCGGCGATACCGCCGGAGACTCCTACGACAACACGCAGCGGATGGGACGAGTGTGGGGCTTCGCTCATGAGCCCCAAGCATACAAAACCGCCGCCGCCCAGCATGATTCCTGGGCGGCGGCGGACACCTGCAGAGCGCTAGCACAGCGCACTGGCAATGGGGCGAGGCTTACTGGCCTTCCTCGTGCTCGAGCAGTCCTGCCTCGATCTCGCGCAGCGCGATCGACAACGGCTTCTCGCCCGGCTCTGGAGAGACCAGCGGGCCCACGAACTCGAAGACGCCGTCCTCGGAGTTCTGGTAGAAGCTGTTGATCTGGCGGGCACGCTTCGCTGCGAAGATGACGAGCGCGTACTTCGACGACACCTTGGTCAAAAGCTCGTCGATCGGGGGCGCCGTAATGCCCTCCGGAGTGTCGTAAACGTTCTCCTGCTGGGTGGTTTCCTCAGCAGCGGACGTCTCGGACAAATCCTTGGTTGTGTTGCTCACGTGTAACCCACTCGCTAACTGTTGTTGGAAGATGTGCCTTGAAGAATGCCGGCGATGGTGGCCACTGCCGTGTCCACGTTGTCGTTGACCACCACGACATCGAACTCGCCCTGGGCGTCGAGCTCCTCGCGGGCGGTGGCGAGCCTGCGCTCGATCACCTCCGGGGTCTCGGTGCCGCGCCCGGTGAGCCGCTGGACAAGAATGTCCCACGACGGCGGCGTCAAAAACACGGTCTGCGCTTCTGGCAGCAGGCGCTTGATGTTCCGTGCACCTGCGAGGTCAACTTCGACGAGGACGGGACGGCCCGCATCCATGGCTTCCTGCACCGGCCCGGCGGGTGTGCCGGAGCGCTGCAGCCCTCCGTGGATGTCGGCCCACTCCAGCATCTCTCCGCGGTCGATGCGGCCCTGGAAGTGCTCCGGGGTGACAAAGAAGTAGTCTTTCCCGTCCACCTCACCCGGGCGCGGAGCGCGGGTGGTCATGGACACCGAGAAGTACAAATCCGGTACGGCACTGCGAAGGCCGCTCACCACCGTCGACTTACCCACCGCGGACGGGCCGGCCAACACGACCAGCTGTCCGCGGGGAGCCACCTCAGACACGACTAGTTCTCTTCGTAGCCGAAGCGCTCGAGCAGCGCGCGACGCTGACGGTCACCGAGGCCGCGCAGACGACGGGTCTGAGCGATCTCCAGCTCCTCCATGATCTCGCGGGCCTTGACCTTGCCCACCTTCGGCATTGCCTCGAGGAGTGCGGAGACCTTGGTCTTGCCGATGATCTCGTCGGTGTCAGCCTTGTTCAGGACGTCCTTGAGCGTGGTCTCGCCGCGCTTGAGGGATGCCTTCAGCTCAGCACGCGCCTTACGGGCCTCTGCTGCCTTCTCAAGTGCTGCCTTGCGCTGCTCATCGGTCAACTGTGGAAGTGCCACGGGTTCCTCCATGTAATAGTTACGAACAATTGTCCAGTCCGACATGTGCCGGATCCGGGGCGCACTCCTCCGAATGTCATCGGTGCAATTCGCCACGTTCGGCACAGTCTAACACTGCTTTATTCTGCAACGGTTCCGCGGAGCGCGTTGTACACCGCATTTCTCCACGTCACCGTGCGACGGGACTAAACTACCAGGGATTTTGCTGGGCAGTTAATAGACCCTAGCCTTTCGCCTGTTTCCCCAGGTCAGCTACGCGTTTGCGCAGCTCAGCCACATCCGGACCAGCAGTGAGCACCGAACGCGAAACACTCGGGAAAACCAGGTGTCCAATTTCACCCGCGATGGCTTCCGCATCGGCCATCGTCGCTCCCTGCGCGCCCACTCCGGGCATCAGCACCGGGGCGTTCAGGCCGTCGAGCACCGGCGGGGTTTGCACGGTCGCGCCGACGACCACGCCGACGTGCCCGATGTATTCAGGATCGTCGGCACGGTTGTACTGCGCGCACTCGTCGACCATCCGCTGCGAGAGCATCTTGCCGTCGATCGTGCCGGTTTGCAGCGCCACCGCCTCCGGATTGGAGTTGGCGGCCATGACAAACACGCCCTTGCCGTGCTGCGCAGCCAATTCGATTGCCGGGTCGAGCGATCCGACGCCGAGGTACGGGGTCACAGTCAGCGCGTCCGTCTCCAGCGGAGCACCGGGCGCAAGCCAGGCTGACGCGTATCCCGCCATCGTGGAGCCGATATCGCCGCGCTTCGCGTCGGCGATCACCAAGGTGCCGCTCTCGCGCAGCCGGGCGAGCGTGTTCTCGAGCACCGCGAATCCGGCTGCGCCGAAGCGCTCGAAAAACGCCACCTGCGGCTTGACTACCGCGGCGTGGCCCGCGAAGGCCTCCACACACGTCTCCGAGAACGCGCGCAGGCCCTCGACAGTGTTGTCCAGCCCCCACTGCTCGAGCAGCACGGCGTGCGGGTCAATGCCCACGCATAGACGGCCGTGCTCCTGCCCGGCCGCCACAAGGCGCTGGCTGAAGGTCTGCGCAGCCACTACTTCGCCTCTGCTTTGCCGTGCTCGAGCTCCTGCAGGCTAGTCACCGAGATTTCGTTGGCGCGGATAGCCTCGATGCCCTGCACCGCCGCGGTGACGCCCTGCACGGTGGTCATGATGGCCACGTCGGCGACGACGGCAGCCGCGCGGATGTCGTAGCCGTCGTGGCGCGCGCCAGCGGAACCTGCCGGGGTGTTGAGCACCAGGTCGATCTCGCCGTCGAGGATGCGGTCCACGATGGATTTGCCCTCGGCACCCTCACGGACCTGGGACCCCTTGAGCACAACCTCGCACTCGATGCCGTTGCGGCGCAGCATCTGGGCGGTACCCTCCGTGGCCAGCACCTTAAAGCCCATGGTGGACAGCCGCTGGATCGGGAAGATGAGGGTGCGCTTGTCGCGGTTGGCCAGCGAGACAAACACGGTGCCTTCGGTGGGCAGCTCGCCGAACGCGGCGGCCTCCGCCTTCGCGTACGCCACGCCAAACGACGGCGCCAGGCCCATGACCTCGCCGGTGGACTTCATCTCCGGGCCGAGGATGGTGTCCAGCAGCGCGCCGTCCGGGCGGCGGAAACGGGTGAACGGCAGCACCGCTTCCTTCACCGCAATCGGGTGCTCCAGCGGCAGCGAGCCGCCGTCGTAATCGGACGGGATCAGGCCCTCGGAACGAAGCTGTGCAATCGTCGTGCCCATCATGATGCGCGCGGCTGCCTTGGCCAGGTGCACGCCGGTGGCCTTGGACACAAACGGCACGGTGCGCGATGCGCGCGGGTTGGCCTCGATGACGTAGAGGATGTCGTCCTTGAGCGCGAACTGCACGTTCATCAGGCCCTTCACGCCGATACCGTGCGCGAGCGCCGCCGCGGAACGGCGGACGTTGGCGATGTCATCCGGGCCCAGCGTCATCGGCGGCAGCGCACACGCGGAGTCGCCGGAGTGGATGCCAGCTTCCTCGATGTGCTCCATCACGCCGCCGAGGTAGACGTCCGTGCCGTCGCAGAGCACGTCGACGTCGATCTCGATGGCGTTGTCCAGGAAGCGGTCCACCAGCACCGGGTGGTCCGGGGACAGTTCGGTGGCGCGCTCGATGTAATCGCGGAGGTTGTCCTCGTCGTAGACGATCTCCATGCCGCGCCCGCCCAGCACGTAGGAGGGGCGCACCAGCACCGGGTAGCCAATGCGGTCCGCCACCTCGCGCGCACCCTCGAAGGTGGTTGCGGTGCCGTAAGCCGGGGCCGGCAGGTTCGCCGCGTCGAGCACCTTGCCGAACTCGCCGCGGTCCTCCGCCATGTCGATGGCCTTGGGGGAGGTGCCAACCACGGGCACTCCGGCGTCTTCAAGCTGCTGCGCCAGACCCAGCGGCGTCTGGCCGCCGAGCTGCACGATCACGCCGGCGACGGTTCCGGTGGCGGCTTCGGCGCGGTAGATCTCCATGACGTCCTCGAACGTCAGCGGCTCAAAGTAGAGGCGGTCCGCCGTATCGTAGTCGGTGGAGACAGTCTCCGGGTTGCAGTTGACCATCACCGTCTCGTATCCCACACGCGACAGCTCAAGTGCCGCGTGCACGCAGGAGTAGTCGAACTCGATGCCCTGGCCGATGCGGTTCGGGCCCGAGCCGAGGATGATCACCTTCTCCTTCCCGCTGTCGCTCGAGGAAGAAACAACCTCATTTTCCGCGTCCGGGTCGAGCTCGTAGGCGGAGTACAGGTACGGCACCTTGGCGTCGAATTGGCCCGCGCAGGTATCCACGGTCTTAAAAGTCGGGGCAATCCCCAGCGACCAGCGCAGCTGGCGCACCCCGCACTCCCCCGCCAGCTCCGGGCGAAGCGCGGCGATCTGGGCGTCGGACAGGCCGAACGCCTTCGCCTCACGCAAAAGCTCGGCATCGAGCACCGGGGCGTCGACAAGCTGCTGCCTGAAGTCAATGAGCGCGACGAGCTCCTCCAGGAACCACGGGTCGATGCCGGAGGCCTCGTAGACCTCCTCGACGCTCGCGCCCAGGCGCAGCGCAAGCTCTACGTCGTAGAGACGCTTGTCGGTGGGCACCTTCAGGTCCTCGAGCACCGCGGCGGCGTCGGTTGCGCGCTCGTCGGCGAAGTACTCGTCCGGCTTGGTCCAGAAACCGTTCGGCTTGTCCTCCATCGAACGCATAACCTTGTTCAGGCCCTGGATGTAGTTGCGGCCGATGCCCATCGCCTCGCCCACAGCCTTCATGGACGTGCCCAGGGTCTCGTCGGAGCCAGGGAACTTCTCAAAGGCGAAACGCGGCATCTTCACGATGACGTAGTCGAGCGTCGGCTCCGCAAGCGCGGTGGTTTCGCCGCCGGTCATGTCGTTCGGGATTTCGTCGAGCGTGTAGCCGATGGCCAGCAGGGTGGCCACCTTGGCAATCGGGTAGCCGGTGGCCTTGGACGCCAGCGCCGAGGACCGCGACACGCGCGGGTTCATCTCGATGGTGATCATGCGGCCGTCTTTGGGGTTGATGGCGAACTGGATGTTGCAGCCGCCCGTTTTCACGCCGACCTCGCGGATGATGGCCTTGCCCTGCTCGATCATGGCGGTGACCTCGGGCTCGGTCATCGTCAGCACCGGCGCCACGGTGACCGAGTCGCCGGTGTGCACACCCATCGCATCCACGTTCTCAATGGTGGCGATGGCGATGCAGTTATCCGCGGAGTCGCGGATGAGCTCCAGCTCGATTTCCTTCCAGCCCAGGATGGATTCCTCGATCAGCACGTTCGCCTCCGGCGAAGCCACCAGGCCGTCGCCGGCGATGCGGTGCAAATCATCCATGTCGTACGCCAGGCCGGAGCCGAGCCCGCCCATCGTGAACGAGGGGCGCACCACACACGGGAACCCCAGCTCCGCGACCGTCTCCTCCACCTCTTCCATGGTGAAGCAGACGCGGGAGCGGGCGGATTCGCCGCCGATCTTGTCCACGATGTCCTTGAACTTCTGGCGGTCCTCGCCGCGCTCGATGGCGTCGATGTCCGCGCCGATGAGCTCCACGCCGTGCTTTTCCAGAATGCCGAGGCGGTCCAGCTTGATCGCCGTGTTCAGCGCAGTCTGGCCGCCGAGGGTGGGCAAAATAGCGTCGACCGGGTGGCCCTGCTCGGCTTCGCGGGCGAGGATGCGGTCGATGTAGCCGGGCTCAATCGGTTCCACGTAGGTGTGGTCGGCAAACTCGGGGTCGGTCATGATCGTCGCCGGGTTCGAGTTGACCAGCGTCACCCGCAGGCCCTCGTCCTTGAGCACGCGGCACGCCTGGGTGCCGGAGTAGTCGAACTCGCAGGCCTGGCCAATCACGATCGGGCCGGAGCCGATGACCAGGACGTGGTTCAAATCGTTACGCTTCATGTCTGTATCTCCTGGTCTTTCTCTTAGGCTTCTTGGCTTTCGACGGTGACCTGGCCCCGCACCATCTTTCCCTCGCGGGCAGCGGCGGCCAGGTGTCGGACGAGCTTGCGGGTGTCCACGCCCCACAGCCCGGTAATCCCCTGCGCCTCGAGCTCTTCGGCGAGGGTGCGCTGGGCGTTGTGGTTGGAAGCGATGCGCGCGAGGTCGCGCACGATGACTGCTGCGGCGGTGATGTCGGTGCTGCCGGATGCGCCCTCGCCGGTCCAGCCGACGTTGCCCACCTGCGGGGTGGCGAAGACGAGGATCTGGCCGGCGCGCTCGGCTTCGCACAGCTCGCGCTCGTAGCCGAACATGTCGGTGGTGAAAGCGACCTCGCCGGCGACTTCGTTCTCTGCAGGCATCGCGCCGAAGATGAAGCCGGGGAAGGCGGAGCCGTCGTCAAGCACGAGCGTTGCGCGCGTGCGCTGGGGTTGTGTGGTGGTGTTTTCAGACATGGTTTACGCCTTCTTCGAGTCGTAGGTTTGGGTGCCGCGCAGCCAGGTGCCAACCACGCGGGCGGAAAATTCGATGCCTTCGTACGGGGTGTTCGAGGCCTTGGACGCCATCTCATCGCCGTGGGCGGTCCACGGCGATTCCGGGTCCACCAGCACCAGGTTGGCCGGCTCGCCAACAGCGATCGGGCGGCCCTGGTCTTTCAGGCGCAGGATCTCTGCCGGGCGCTCGCTCATGACCTTGGCCACGAAGCGCCAATCAGCGTCGCCCGGCTCCACGAAGATGCGGTGGACCACGGCCAAAGAGGTCTCCAGGCCGAGCATGCCGGGCTTGGCGTGCTCGAACTCCACGCACTTGTCTTCAGAGCCGTGCGGGGCGTGGTCGGTGGCGACCACGTCGACGGTGCCGTCGAGAAGCGCCTGCTTGAGCGCTTCGGCGTCGCGGGCCTCGCGCAGCGGCGGGTTCACACGGAACAGGCCGTCGTAGGTGGCGAGCTTCTCGTCGGTGAGCATGAGGTGGTGCGGGGTGACCTCGGCGGTGACGTCGATGCCCTGGTTCTTGGCAAAGCGCAAAAGCTCCACGGTGCCCTCGGTGGAGGCGTGGCACAGGTGGTAGCGGCCGCCGTAGTCGCGGGTCATGATCGCGTCGCGCGCCACAATGGACTCCTCCGCCACGCGCGGCCAGCCGCGCAGGCCCAGGCGCGCGGCCTGCTCGCCCTCGTGGGCGACGGAACCTTCGGTCATGCGGTGGTCCTCGGCGTGCTGCGCGAGCACCACATCGTGCGCCTTGGCGTACTCGATGGCGCGGCGCATCAGCTGCGGGTCGTTGACGCACTTGCCGTCGTCAGAGAACATGCGCACGCCGCTGCGCGCCATCAAACCGATCTCGGTGAGCTGCTCACCCTTCAAGCCCTGGGAGATGGAGCCGACCGGGTAGACGTCGCACTTGCCGTACTCCTGGCCCTTCGTCCACACCGCCTCGGCGAGAAACGGCTGGTCAATCACCGGAGAGGTGTTCGCCATGGTGAACACGGCGGTAAAACCGCCCTTGGCCGCGGCGTCGGAGCCGGTGGCGATGGTCTCGGTGTCCTCGCGGCCGGGCTCGCGCAGGTGCACGTGCATGTCCACCAGGCCCGGCAGCAGCACGTTGCCCCCGCAGTCCATGACCTCGTCCGCGTCGTCAAAGGGGTTCTCCCCGACCGCGTCGATCACGCCGTCGGCGACGTCGATGAGAATGTTGGTCACGTCCTCGCCGTACGGGCGGACGTTGTTCAAAGCGAGCGTGGTCACTTGCTGGCTCCTTCCTCATTGCCGCCCTGCTCTCCTGAGCTGGCGAGCAGCGTAAACAGCACGGCCATGCGGGTGTAGACACCGTTGGAGACCTGGCCCAGCACCACGGCGTTGTCGCGGTCCGCGACGTCGAAGTTGATTTCCATGCCGCGCAGCATTGGACCCGGGTGCATGATCAGCGCCGAGTCCTTCATGCGGTTCGCGCGGTCCTTGCTCAGCCCGTAGAGGGTGGCGTACTCGCGGTGCGACGGGAAGAAGCCGCCGTGCATGCGCTCAGCCTGCACGCGCAGCATCATCACCACGTCCGCCTGCTCGACCTCCGCGTCGAAGTCGTGCGACACGCGCGCCGGCCAGTACTGCACGCCGGTGGGCAGAAGCGTCGGCGGGGCCACCAGCACAACCTCTGCGCCGAGGGTGTGCAGCAGGTCCACGTTGGAGCGCGCCACGCGCGAGTGCAGGATGTCGCCGACGATGAGCACGGTCTTGCCGGCCACGTCGCCGATGTGCTGGCGCATAGTCACCGCGTCCAAAAGCGCCTGGGTGGGGTGCTGGTGCTGGCCGTCGCCTGCGTTGATGATGCTGGTCTCCGGCAGCCACGTGCGCAGAAGCTGGGATGCGCCCGAGGCCGGGTGGCGCATGATGATCGCGTCCGCGCCGATGGCCTCGAGGGTCGCCGCGGTGTCTTTGAGCGACTCGCCCTTCTTCACCGACGACGAGGACGCGGACAGGTTGATCACGTCCGCGCTCATCCACTTGCCCGCGGTCTCAAACGACGAGCGGGTGCGGGTGGAGTTTTCGTAGAACAGCGTCATCACTGTGCGGCCGCGCAGGGTGGGCAGCTTCTTTATCTCGCGGCCGTCCAGGGCTTCGCGGAAACGGTCCGCTTCGTCCATCAGGCCGACAATTTCCTCGCGGGTAAGGTCCGCGATGTCGATCAGGTGCTTCATTTACGCCTCCCTAGCCAGCGTGACCCGGTCCTCGGCGTCGAGCGGCGTCAGCGAAACGGTGACGTCCTCGTCCTTCGAGGTGGGGATGTTTTTTCCCACGTAGTCCGCGCGGATGGGCAGTTCTCTGTGGCCGCGGTCCACTAGCACCGCCAGCTGGATGGCCGCGGGACGGCCGATGTCGCGCAGGGAATCCAGCGCCGCGCGGATGGTGCGGCCGGAGTACAAAACGTCGTCGACCAGGATGACCACTGCCCCGTCAATGTCCACCGGGATGTTGGTGGGGCGCAGTGCGCGGTGGGGGCGGTTGCGCAGGTCGTCGCGGTAGAGCGTCACGTCCAGGCTGCCCACGGGGATTGCCACCCCGGAAAATTCTTCAACGGCCTCTGCGATGCGCTGCGCCAACGGCACTCCCCCGGACGGAATTCCCAGCAGCACAACCTGCGGACTGGTCTCATCGTCCAACGCCGTTTTTTCGATGATCTGGTGCGCGATGCGTGCAACAGTGCGGCCGACATCTTGAGCGTTCAGCAACTCAACGGTCGACCGTTCGTTCTCACTCATCGAACCTCCTTCCCCGCCTCACAGTGCGGAATTTAAAGGATTTCGAACCGGCCCCGCCTACCGGGGCCGTGTGTAGTCTTGGGACCGCGTTTCACCTTAGCACCTGCACGTATAAACCGGGAAGGATTCCATGGGCATCCACGCTGAGTACACCCTCCCCTTCGACCGCGACACCGTCTGGCGCTGGCACACCCGCCCAGGCGCGGTCACCCGCCTTACCCCCGGTTTCCTGCCGATGCGGGTGGCAAGCGAAGCGGCGTCGATACGCAGCGGCACCACGGTGTTTCGCCTCCCCTCGGGCCAGAAGTGGGTCGCGCGCCACCTCGCCGACGGCTACGTCGCGGGCCGGCAGTTCACCGACGTCGCCGCGAACCAGCCGGTGCGCGCGACTACTGGTTGGCGCCACGTGCACCGTTTCGAGGACGCGGGCGAGGGCACATTGCTTATCGACGACGTCAGCGCCCGCATCCCGGAAGCCGCGCTCCGCCCCGCTTGGGCCTACCGCCAGCGCCAGCTGGTTCAGGACCTGCGGTTCATCGCCTCCCTGCCTCAGGCCGCCCCGAAAACGGTGGCCATGACCGGCTCCAGTGGCCTCGTCGGCACCCACCTGCGCGCGCAGCTGACCACCGCCGGGCACACCGTGATCCCGCTGGTGCGCGGAAAGGCGGGTCCCGGCGAGCGGCACTGGGACATGGACAACCCGGCGCCCGACCTGCTAGCCGGCGTGGACGGGGTGATCCACCTCGCGGGCGAGACCATCATGGGCCGGTTCACCGAGGAGAAGAAGCGCAGCATCCGCGACTCGCGCGTGGAGCCCACCCGCCGACTCGCCCGCCTCGCCGCGGACTCGGGAGTGGAGGTCTTCGTCGGCGCCTCGGCGGTGGGGTACTACGGGACAGATGCTGGCAGCGTTCCACGCACCGAGGCTGACGGGCCCGGCGAGGGGTTCTTGGCCGAGGTCTGCGACGCCTGGGAGCACGCCGCCAATGTCGACGGGGTACGCAGCGTGCACATCCGCACCGGGCTGGCGCTGTCCAGCGCGGGCGGGCTGTTGCCTGTGCTCAAAGCCAGCGTTAACGCGGGGCTCACCGCGCAGTTCGGCCGCGGCGATTTCTGGATGAGCTGGGTGGCGCTGGACGACCTGACCGACTTCTACGTCCGCGCTCTGCTGGACGGCACGGTGTCCGGGCCCGTCAACGCCACGGCGCCAGAGCCGGTGACCAACGCCGAGATGTCTGCCACCCTCGCCCGCCTGCTGCGCCGGCCGGACCTGTTTTCCATCCCGACGTTCGGCCCGAAACTGCTGCTGGGCAAAGAGGGCGCGCACGAGCTCGCGCTGGCGGACCAACGCGTCCTGCCCACCGTGGCGGCGAAGCACGGCTGGCGGCTGCGCTACCCCAACCTCGACGCAGCCCTGCGCCACGAGTTGGGCCGCGAGCAGCTGCTAGTCTCGCAGGCGTGACTACAGATCAAACCGAAGAGCCCGTCCAGCCGAGCGAGCACCCCGAACGCAACGTGACCGAGAAGGTCACACCTGAGGCCGTCGCAGCGATCTTCGAGGAGGAAAACCTCGAGTACCGCATCGAAGACCAGCTGGTGCGTTCCGGCTTCATTAACGCCGCCATTGCGGTCGTCATCGATGGCGATCACCTCGTGTTCGAGGCGCTGTGGCGCGGCGAGTTCCCCCGCGAGATGGCGCCGAAGGTGCTCTACGCGTGCAACGAGCACAACCAGACGCACTTCGCGCCCACCCTGCGTTTCTTCGAACGCGGCGAGGACCAGCTGGCCATCAGCGCCATCCGCGCGATGCGCATCGCCGAGGGTGCGTCGTTCAACCAGCTCGGCGCGTTCATCGCCAGCTCCATCGACACCACGTTGCAGGCCTTCGACTTTTTGAAGAACACTTTCCCCACCGTTGTCACCTGGGAGGAGCCGCAGTAATGAGCAACGCAACGCTCGTGACCATCGACCGCGTGATCAAGGCCATGGCCGGCCACGACGTGGAGGTCTCCGACGACCCCTCGGGCCGCGCGGGCCACGCCAACGTCAACGGCTACAATCTGCTGTTCGTGCTGCTGGATTCCGTGCTCATCGTTCGCGCGGACTCCGTCACCGACACCCCAGCCGACACGCCTGACGCCACGTTGTACCTGGCGGCGAACCAGGTCAACAGCTCCTACCTGGACGCGCGCGCACTGGTGGTCAACCGCACCGAGAACCTCGTCGTGCGCACCGAGTCCGAGATCCAGGTTGGCGCGGGGCTCGCGGACGACCAGCTCTCCAACTCGCTCAAGGCCGCCGTCGACGGCGTGCTGGCCACCCAGGACGCGATGCGGGCGCTGGTCGGCGAGGTTCAGAAGCAGGCCGAGGCCGCCGGCGTCGCGCCGGCTGACGGCGAGACCGACTCCCCGGCCGAGCCCGACCCCACCGACTCCGCCGACTAGGAGTTCGCCAGACGCTCAAGCTCAACCTCGGGATCGAATTCGGCGGCAGGCCACTCGAGGTTGAGCGACTTGAGCGCATCGAAAAGCAATGCCTTGACCACCGTGCGGCAGTACTTCTTGTTGTCGGACGGGATGCAGTACCACGGCGCGACCTCTGTGGACGTGCGCGTCATGGCGATCTGGTAGGCGTCCATGAACTGGCTCCACAGCTTGCGGTCGTCGATGTCGGAAGGGTTGTACTTCCAGTGCTTATCCGCGCGCTCGATGCGCTTTTTCAGGTTCTCAGCCTGGAACTCGCGCGAAATGTGCGGCATCACCTTGATGATCTTCGTGCCGTTTGCTGCGAGCTCGTTTTCGAACTCCACGATCGCGCCGTAGCGGCGCTCGATCTCCTCCGGCGGCGCCATCTGCTTCACGCGCTGCACCAGCACGTCCTCGTAGTGCGAGCGGTCGAACACCGCGATCTGCCCCGGCTTGGGCAGGTGCGGGGTGAAGCGCCACAAGAAATCGTGGGCGGCTTCCTCCTCCGTCGGGCGCCCGAATCCCTGGACGCGCACGCCCTGCAGGTCCATGGTCGCCCCGATGACGTTGCGGACGATGCCGCCCTTGCCGGAGGTGTCCATGCCCTGCAGCACCAGCAGGATCGAACCGGCGTCCTCGTTGCCGGCGCGTCCGTTGGCGAAGAGCATCTCCTGCAGCTCGTCAAGGTCGTCGTCGTAGTCCTTGAACGCGTCGTCCACGTCCGAGACGCCCGGTGTCGCAGCTGGGTCCACGTCCACGAGCTGGAAATCGGGGCCCACGAAAAACTGCTTGGCTTCTTCAACGGTGAGCTTCGACATGTCGCTTCCTTTCGGTGGTGTGCGGTCTGGAAGTCGAGTAAAGGAGGTCGAGTACGCCGCTCAATGGGCGTGTACTCGACCTCCTCTACTCGACTTTCTGCCGGGCCCGGTACTAGCCGCGGGTCCCGTCCGTCGCCGGTTCCCCGGCCTCCAAGTCTTCGGTGGACTCGGCGATCTCGTGGGCCGTGGCTGCGTCGGTGTCCTCCGCCTGCTCCAGCCCGGAGTCCTCTGAGTGCTCATCGGTGGGGGCACTCTCGTCCTCTACCGGGTAGGCGTCTTCCGCGCCCTCGCCGGCAAACGGCGAGTTGGACGCTGCGCGCTGGGCGATGCCGTCGAGCACGACGTTAATGTACGGCGCTGCCTGGGCCCCGGAGTACTCCGCGGCCATCTCCACCCCCTCGGCGATGGAGATCGGCGCGTCCACCTCGTCGTTGAACAGAATCTCCCACGCCGCAACGCGCAGGATCTGACGGTCCACGGCGGGCAGGCGGAACAGCTCCCAGTCCTCGGAGAGGTGGCGCTCAATAGCGTCGTCGAGGTCGTCCAGCTTCTCCGCCGCGCCCGCGACGATGGTGCGGGTGTAGTCCGCCACCGGCGCGACTGCGTTGAGCGGGTCCTGGGACAGCTGCGCGCGGTCCTCCACGATCGCCACAGGATCGATGTCGCGGGTCTCCGCCTCGAAAAGGATGTCTACTGCCCGGCGACGCGCACGGTAGCGCGCGCCGTGTCGTTTGTAATCGGGCATTAGTTGTTCACGCGAGACAGGTACTCGCCGGTGCGGGTGTCCACCTTGACCACGTTGCCGGTCTCCAGGAACAGCGGCACCTGGATCTCAGCACCGGTCTCCAGGGTTGCCGGCTTGGTGCCGCCGGTGGAGCGGTCGCCCTGCAGGCCCGGCTCGGTCTGCTCGATCTTCAGATCCACAGAGATCGGCAGCTCGGCGAACAGCGCCTCGCCCTCGTGGAAGGAAACCTGCACGCGCATGTTCTCCAGCAGGAAGCGAGCGGCATCGCCGAACTTGTCTGCCGGCAGCTCGTACTGCTCGAACGTCTTGTCGTCCATGACAACGTAGTTGGTGCCGTCGTTGTACAGGTAGGTCATGTCGCGGCGGTCAACGGTTGCGGTCTCCACCTTCACACCAGCGTTCCAGGTCTTGTCCACGGTCTTGCCGGTGACAACGTCCTTGAGCTTGGTGCGCACGAACGCCGGGCCCTTGCCGGGCTTGACGTGCTGGAACTCGATGATCTGCTGCAGCTTGCCTTCGTTCTTCAGCACCAGGCCGTTCTTGAAATCGGCGGTAGTTGCCATGGTAAGTACCTTCCTCCTGGGAGTATCGGGGCGTGTGCAAACACAACAATGTTACAGCACTGTCAGTTCCTTGGTGTACTCCGTGATCACCTTCGGTGCCGCCGAGGTGATGATGAGCGTGTCCTCAATACGCACGCCGGCCTTGCCCGGGATGTAGATGCCGGGCTCGATGGTCAAGGTCATACCCTCCTCGAGCACGCCGGAACCGGTCTTTGCCGCGCTGGGAGCCTCGTGCACGTCCAGCCCCACGCCGTGGCCCGTGGAGTGCACGAAGTACTCGCCGTATCCGGCCTCCTCGATCACGTCGCGGCAGGCCTTGTCCACGTCCACAAGCTTCGTCCCCGGCACCGCCGCTTTCACTCCCGCGAGCTGGGAGGCGAAGGTGACCTCGTAGATCTCGCGCTCAAGGGTGCCGATCTCCCCGATCGCGAACGTGCGGGTCATATCCGAGTTGAAGCCGAGGCGGTGCATGCCGAAGTCGATGGTGACCAGATCGCCCTCCGCGATCACCCGGTCGCCGGCGCTATGGTGCGGCTTCGCCGAGTTCGGCCCGGATGCGACGATGGTGTCGAAGCTGACGCGCTCCGCGCCGAGCACGCGCATGCGGTATTCCAGGTCCGCAGCGACTTCCCGCTCGGTGCGGCCGGCGCGCAGCTCGCCGGCGTCCAACACTGCGTCGATCGCCTGCACCGTCAGCTCCGCAGCCTCCGTCAAGCGCGTGAGTTCCAGGTTGTCCTTGATCAGACGGATCTCCTCGATCACCCCGCTCACCGGCACGAGCGTGACCCCCTCGGGGCACGCCTCGCGCAGCTTCTCCAGCTGGGCAACCGAAACGTAGTCTGCTTCAAAGCCCACGCGGTGCCCCTCGGCGGCCTTGGACAGCATGGCCACGCCGACGTTGCGCTCGATGGTGGCCGCAATGTCCGGCACTTCCTCGCCGATCTGGGTGGTGTAGCGCCCGTCGGTGGCAATTGCGGCGGTGCGGTCCTTCGACACCAGCATCGCGCTGTTCGACCCGGAGAAGCCGGACAGGTAGCGCACGTGGGTCAGGTGGGTGACCAGCATGTCGTCGATGCGGCGCTCCGCCAGCTTCGTGGACAACTTGCGGCGGCGGTCCTCAAAACGGGTGTCTGCCAATGCCATTAGAACCTCCTTGCGTAGTAGTCGAGCGCGAGCCGGTAGCCGTCCACCCCCAACCCCGCAATGACGCCTTCGGCGATCGGCGAAAGGTAGGAGTGCGCCCTAAACGGCTCGCGTGCGTGCACGTTGGAAATGTGCACCTCGATAAAGCCGTGGTGATCTTTCAGTTCTACCAGCGCGTCGCGCAGCGCGACTGAGGTATGGGTAAATCCGCCGGGATTGATCACCACGGCCCACCCGTTGTCCGCCGCCTCGTGCACCCAGTCGATCAATTCGCCCTCGTGGTTGGACTGGCGGCACTCCACCTCCACGCCGAGCTCGCTGCCTCGCTCACACAATTGCTTCTCGACGTCCGCCAGCGTCACCGACCCGTAGATCTCCGGCTGACGCTTTCCCAGCCTGTTCAAGTTCGGCCCGTTGAGCACCAGAATCTTCATCGCTACTCCGAAATCGCATCAAAGGCCGCGCGCATCTCCTCCACCGTCGCATCCTCGAGCCGGGTGGCTGAGCCCAACCCGTCGAGGACGACGAAGCGGATACGCCCGTCGCGGTTCTTCTTGTCCAGCAGCATTGCGTCGTGCAGCTCGTCGAACGCGCCCGCCTCGTAACGGGTGGGAAGGCCCGCCTTTGTCAGGATTTCTTCGTGGAGGGCGACCAAGGATGCGTCGTTAAGCTTCCTGCCCAATGACAGGTGGGCGACGAACATCATGCCCACCGCAACCGCGTTGCCGTGGCGCCAGGTGTAGTTCTCGCGGCGTTCAATGGCGTGGCCGAGGGTGTGGCCGTAGTTGAGAATCTCGCGCAGGCCGGACTCCTTGAGGTCCTGCCCGACAACATTCGCCTTCACCGCCACGGAACGGCGCACCAGCTCCGGCCAGTGGTGCTCGGCGCCGTCCTGGTAGAGCTCCAAAATGCGCGGATCCGCAATAAAGCCGGTTTTGATCAACTCCGCGGAGCCGGAGACAACCTCCGCCTCCGGGAGGGTGTCAATGCGGGCGAGGTCGATAAACACGCTGTCCGGCTCGTGGAACGCCCCGACGAGGTTCTTGCCGGCCGCCGTGTTGATGCCGGTCTTGCCGCCGACGGCCGCATCCACCATGGCCAGAAGCGTGGTAGGCACCTGCACGACCTTGATGCCGCGCATCCACGTCGCCGCGGCGAAGCCAGCGAGATCCGTCACTGCGCCGCCGCCGAGGCCGACAACGGCGTCCTGGCGGGAAAAGCTGTGCGCGCCGAGGGTGTCCCACAGACTGGAAAGCACAGCCAGGTCCTTGCCTGCTTCCGCATCCGGCACGCACACCGCCACCGGCTCCACACCGGCGGACTCAAGCTGCTGCGCAAGCTCGCGCGCGGCATCAACCAGCGGCGCCTGGTGCACGACGAGTGCGCGGCGCGCGCCGACCTGTGCGACGCGCTGAGCCGCCTGGCCCAGGTTGCCGCGCCCGATATTGACCGCGTACGGGCTTTGCCCCGTCACCTCAACTACAGCCATGCGCCTCGCCTTTCTCCCGCAGGGCTAATCCACGTCAATGAACCCGAGGACTTCCGCCACCACACGCTGCGGTGGGCGCTCGTCCGTGCGCACGCGGAAGCTGGAGACCTCCCGGTAGAAGGACTCTCGCTGCTCCAAAAGGTCCCGGTAGCGCTGTTCGCGGTCCTCGCCGTCGAGCACCGGACGCGACGCATCCTCCGCCGTGCGGCGAATTCCTTCCTCGGCGGTGACGTCGATCCACACCACGGTGTGGCGCTGCAGGAGCGTGCGCACCTCTTCGGTGACAATCGCGCCGCCGCCGAGGCTGACCACCCCGCCGGTGGCGAGCGCGCGGGCCACGTAGCCCACCTCGAGCTCGCGGAAGGCGTTTTCGCCGAGCTCCGAGTACAACTCGCCGCAGGCCTTGCCCTCGCCCTGCTCCATGAGGAGATCGGAGTCCACGATGGGCAGGTTCAGTGCGCTGGCGATCCGCCGGCCGATCGTCGACTTGCCCGCTCCCGGCATGCCCACCAGCACAACACGCGGCGCGGAGTGCACCAACGCAGGCGCCGCAGTGACGAGTTCGGTCGCACTCGGCGCATCGTTCTCGTCGAACGGTGTTGCGCTGTCCGCGCCATCAGCGCGCGCGGCTTCCGGAGCGAGACCGTGCACCAAATCGTTGACAATATCTGCCGGGGATGCCCCGGCCGGAGTGGTCATGCCAAATCCTCCTCTCGGGCGAACGCGAGCCGGTCCGCCGCGTACGCGCGGTACGCCTCCACGTTGCGTCGAACCTCATCCACAGTATCGCCGCCGAACTTCTCCGACACTGCTTGCGCGAGCACCAGCGCCACCATCGCCTCAGCGACGACTCCACCAGCGGGCACCGCGCACACGTCCGAACGCTGGTGAATGCCGGTGGCGGCTTCCCCGGTGGACATGTCCACGGTCTTCAGCGCGCGCGGGACAGTCGAAATCGGCTTCATGGCCGCACGCACGCGCAACTGCTCGCCGTTGGTCATGCCGCCCTCGAGGCCGCCGGCACGGTTCGTTGAACGTGTCACGCCGCCCTGCCCGCGCACCATCTCGTCGTGCGCCTGCGAACCCCGGCGGCGGGCCTCCTCGAAACCGTCGCCGACCTCGACACCCTTCACAGACTGGATGCCCATCAGCGCGCCAGCCAGGCGCGCGTCAAGGCGGCGTTCGCCGGAGACGTGCGAGCCCAGGCCGACCGGCAAACCGTCCACGATGACCTCGACAACGCCGCCGAGGGTGTCCCCGTCCTTCTTCGCAGCCTCGATGCGGGCGACCATGTCCGCCTCCGCTTCTTTGTCGTAGGCGCGGACCGGGGAGGCGTCGATAGCCTCAATGTCCTCGAAGCTCGGGTGCGGCCCTGCGTACGGGGCGGACTCGCCGATGGAGATCACGTGCGAGAACACCTCCACACCGAGGGCTTCGCGCAGGAAGCTACGGGCCACAGTCGCAGCCGCCACGCGCGCCGCGGTCTCGCGCGCGGACGAGCGCTCGAGCACCGGACGGGCGGAGTCGAAGCCGTACTTGATCATGCCCGCGAAGTCTGCGTGGCCCGGGCGCGGGCGGGTCAGCGACGCTCCGCGCCCGGACGACATGGCCTTCGCCACCTCCGGGTCCTCCATGTCCACGGGTTCCGCGGACATGATCGTGGTCCACTTCGGCCACTCGGTGTTGCCGATCTGAATGGTAATGGGGCTGCCGATGGAGGTCCCGTGGACCACGCCGGTGAGAAGCGTAAGCTCATCGGCCTCGAACTTCATGCGTGCTCCACGCCCGTATCCGAGCCGGCGGCGCGCCAGCTGGTGGGCGATGTCTTCCTTGCGCACCGGCAATCCAGCCGGCGCGTTTTCCACTAACGCAATGAGGGCTTGGCCGTGCGACTCCCCGGCCGTTGTCCAACGAAGCATGGCGACATTCTTGCACAAGCCCCGCCAAATTCGGCCCTCAAACCCCCGAATACATACACAAAATAGGAAACAGCGCCCATCCGGCACCAAGCATCGACGGCCCGTGCGGCACCGCGCGCATCCCCGCAACAACAGCGACAGCAACACTGAGCAGGCCCGATAGCCCAATCGCCGCGACGACGCCGAAGGGCCCTCCCACGGCCGCGCAAGCCACCCCGAGCGGTACCGCGAGCTTGACGTCTCCCCCGCCAATTCCGCGGCCCACGAGAAGGTACAGCGCCGGCCACACCAGACCCCACGCCAACGACGGGTGCCACACGCACGCGATGGCAGCCGCCACCGCAGGCGGGACAGTCAACGGGTCCGGCAACCTGCGCTCGCGGATGTCGTAGGCCCCCAGCAGCGCCGACCACCCGAGAAAAACCACCCCTGCCGCAAACGCGGCGTATCCCCCGATCCCCATGCCCGCGAGGTTAGTGGGACTGCTCCCAGTGGCGCAATAGCGCCTCACGCATCGCCTCGCGCGGAGCCTCCACGCCGGTGAACTGCTCGAATTGGGCGTAGGACTGCCCGGCGAGCATGGACAACCCGCCCACCACCGGGTAGCCGTTCGAAGCGGCACGAATCGCTAGCGGGGTCGGCCACGGGTTGTAGATCACGTCGAACACCGGAGCGTGCCCGAGCTGTTCAGCGTGCTGCTTTAGCACATCCGCGGGCACAGTGGAGGCGACGACATCGGCTTGCAGCGCCACGCTCTCCAAGTCAGCGTCGTAGGTGCAGAAGGACACGTCCATCCCCTGCGCCAGCTCCACATACTCAGCAGCACGGTCCGAACGGTTGACCACCGTGACCTGTTCGCAGCCGAGCTCGCGCAGCGCCCACATCACCGCCCGTGCGGTGCCGCCGGCGCCGACAAGCACGGCGCGCTTCGGAAGGGTGTGCCCCAACAGCTCCCTCAACGCCACTAGGGCGCCCTCGCAATCGGTGTTGTCGGCGCGCCAGTGGCCGTCGACACGCGTGAGTGTGTTCGCGGAACCGATCTGTTGCGCGCGCTCAGTCACCTCGTCCGCAAAATCCAGCGCCGCAAACTTGCACGGCATGGTCACCGAGAAGCCGCGGTAGGTCTCGCCGGATTCCCGCACGACCCGGGAAAGCTCCTCTGCCTGGCAGAGAATCCTGGTATACTCCCAGCCCTCAAGGCCCGCCGCCTCGTACCCGGCGCCATGCAGCACCGGAGACAGCGAGTGCGCGATGGGCGAGCCGAGGACCGCTGCGCGGTGGGTGATCTCCATGAGCTAGCGCTGCGAGTCCAGCACGCCGGAGTCCACCGCACGCTGGGTGTCGTTGAGGTGCTGCTCGAAGGTGTCGTTGAAGATGGTCGTGCCGTCTTTGTCCACGGTGACGAAGAACAGCCAGTTGCCCTCGGCCGGGTGCTCCATCGCCTCGATGGCCTCGATCGACGGAGAGGCGATCGGGGTCTGCGGCAGACCGTCCATGGCGTAGGTGTTCCACGGGGTCACCCGACCACGGTCCTCGTCGGTCGTGGCGACCTCGACGGACGGCAGGCCGTAGTTGACCGTGGAGTCGAACTCCAGGCGCATCGGCTCATCCAGACGGTTGAGGATCACTCGCGCGACCTTGTCGAACTCGCCGGCCGGAGCCTCGCGCTCAACCAGCGACGCCGCCGTGAGCAATTCGTACGGGGTCAGGCCGACAGCCTTTGCGCGGCCGACAATGTCGGTGGATTCGTACTGCTTGGCGGACCGGGTGATCAGGTCAGTCAGGATCTCCTCCGCGCTCGCGTGCGGATCAATGACGTACTCGCCCGGAGCGATCAGGCCCTCAAGACGCTTCGCGTCGCCTGCGCGTCCGGCCACCGTTTCTCGCGCCCACTCGGGCACACCGAGGGCTTCCGGATCTGCATCCGCCGCAACCTTGTTCAGATCCTCCAGATTCACGCAATCAGGTGCTGGCTTCTCGCCGCACGCGGCTTGCTGAATCATGGTGAGGATGCCCAGGCGCTTCTGCCCGCCGAGGATGTTGATGTCCATCAAGGTCGCGCCGCCGTAGACCTGCAGCGGCGTGACGCGTTGCTGCGGGTCGAGCAGCGCCTCCACGGCGGACTCGGCGCTCATCTCCCCCTGCAGGCGGTAGAAACCGGGCTGGATGTTGTCGGCGTTTTGGTTGTTCGCCGCAGCAGTCTGGAATGCGTTGTCGGAGGCGACGATGCCGCGCTCTTCCAGCTCCGGGCCGAGCGCGGACAGGCTTGCGCCCTCCTTGATCTGTACTACCTGCTCCTCGCCGTTGCCCGTGCCCTCGTAATCCGACACGTTGTTGCCGCGGGCGATGGCGATCCAGGCGATCAAGCCGATGATCAGCAGGAGCGAAGCAACCAGCACTGCGGTGCTGCGTGTGCGCCGCATGGCGGCCTGTCGTGGGGTCACGGTTAAATCTCCTTGAGGTAGTTCTTGCGGCCGTCCAGCCATGATTGCAGAATCTCCACCGCCGCCGCCTGGTCGATCACGGCGCGCGCTTCCTTTTCGCGCACGCCTGAAGCTCGCAGCGCGTGCGTGGCGGCGACCGTGGTCAGTCGCTCGTCCGCCATTTTCACCGGCACGTCGCTGCGCCGCTTGATGCGGAACGCGATTTCTTTGGCGTGCTTGACGCTCTTGGAGCCGTCGCCGTTGAGGTTCGACGGCAGTCCGACAACGACCTCCACGGCGTCGAGCTCGTCGATAAGCTCAAGCAAACGCTCGATGTCTTCGCCGTCGCGGTCCTTGAACCCGGTGACCCGGCGGACCGTTTCCACCGGGGTGGCCAGCGTCGCGTCCTTGTCGGAGGAGGCCACGCCGATTCGGACGGTGCCCACATCGATGCCGATGCGGCGGCCCTGCCCCGGGTCGTCAACCCCCGGGGTGTCTGGCTGCACCTTCATCCGTGTGTCCTTTCCACCTTCGACGGCTACGTAAACAACAGACCGGTTACCGGCGGGGCGGTTAACTGGCCTTAGTTAAACCTAACCGTTTCCTGTGGAACCGGCGGGGCGCTTCTTCGGCGTGTCACGCATTACAGCGCTGGTTGTCAGGCGAGCGACTCACGCACTGCGCGCAGCGCGTCCTCGATTCCGACCGGGTTTGCGCCGGTGCCCTGCGCCAGGTCCGGCTTTCCGCCGCCCTTGCCGTCGACGTACTGGCCGATCAGCTTGACCAGGTCGCCGGCCTTCACGCCGGACTGAACGGCCTGCGGCGTCGCCGCGGCGGCCAGCGACACCTTGCCGTCCACCTGGGACAGCAGCACGATCACGGCGTCTTCCGCCTGCAGCTTGCCGCGCAGGTCGTTGGCGATCGTGCGCAGGTCGCCGGTGGTGATGCCTTCGGGCAGCTGCTTTGCGACGACTCGGTGCACGCCGACCGTCTGCGCCTCATCCGCCAGGTTTGCGGTGGACGCCAGAAGCTGCTGACGGTGCAGGTTCTCAATCTCCTTCTCGGCCGCGCGCAGGCGCTCGGTGAGCTGCGCGATGCGGTCCGGCAGCTCCTCGGTCGGGGCCTTCAGCTCCGCAGCAAGGCCGGACGCAAGCGCGGCCTCCTTGGACAGGAACTTGAAGGAGTCCATGCCGGAATACGCTTCGATGCGGCGGGCGCCGGAGCCGACGGAGGATTCGCCGAGGACGGCCACCGGGCCGATCTGCGAGGCGTGCTCGACGTGAGTGCCACCGCACAGCTCGATGGAGAACGGCCCGCCGATCTCCACCACGCGCACGGTGTCGCCGTAGCTCTCGCCGAACAGCGCCATCGCGCCCATTTCTTTCGCATGGTCGAGAGAGGTTTCAATCGTGTTGACTGCGAAGTCCGCGTCCACCGCCTGGTTGGTGATGGTGGCGATTTCCTCGAGCTGCGCGTCCGTGAGCTGGTCGGTGTAGTTGAAGTCGAAGCGCAGGTAACCCGGCTTGTTCAAGGAACCAGCCTGGACTGCGGTGGGGCCGAGCACCTGGCGGATCGCGGCGTGGATCAGGTGGGTCGCGGAGTGCGCCTGGCGCGCGCCGTGGCGCCACGCCTCGTCCACCTCGGCGGTGACGGTGGAGCCCAAATCGAGCCCGCCGTTTTGCACCGTGGCCTTGTGCAGCCACAGCTTCTTGCCCACTCGCTGCACGTCGTTGACGTTGAGAATGGTGTCGCCCATGAGCAGGCGGCCGCGGTCGGCCATTTGTCCGCCGGACTCGGCGTACATCGGGGTCACGTCCAGGATGACCTCGACCTCGTCGCCCTGGGAGACCTCCCCGACCTTCTCGCCGCCGCGCACTAGGCCGATCACCTTCGCGTCGTGGGTGAGCTGGTCGTAGCCCACGAACTCGGTCGGGTTGGCGTCCACCCACTCGCGGTAGAGCGACTCGTCCACGTTGCGGTGCTTCTTCGCCTTGTTGTCGGCCTTGGCGCGGTCGCGCTGCTCCTTCATCGCGGCGTTGAAGGCGTCCATGTCCACATCCAGGCCGGCCTCGCGGGCCATCTCCACGGTCAGGTCGATGGGGAAACCGTAGGTGTCGTGCAGCTCAAAGGCCTGCGCGCCCGGCAGGACCTTGGCACCGGACGCGGAAACAGCGGAAGCGGCTTCGTCGAAACGCGAGGTGCCCGCCTCAAGTGTCTTGGAGAACGCCTTCTCCTCGGCTACCGCCACGCGCAAGATGCGCTCGCGGTTGTCGTCGATCTCCGGGAACGACGGGGTCATCGTGTCCATGATGGTGTTCATCAGCGTCTCCATGACCGGGCCGGTCGCTCCCAGCAGGCGCGCGGAGCGGATGATGCGGCGCAGCAGGCGGCGCAGGATGTAGCCGCGGCCCTCGTTGGACGGGGTCACGCCGTCGAGGATGATCATCATGCCGGTGCGCGCGTGGTCGGCGACGACGCGGAAGCGCACGTCGTCGTCCTTGTTGCCGGCGTCGTACTTCGCGCCCGTCAGCTCGACGGCGGCGTCGATGACGGGGCGCAGAAGGTCGGTCTCGTAGACGTTGTCCACGCCCTGGAGCAGGCAGGCGACGCGCTCGATGCCCATGCCGGTATCGATGTTCTTCTGCGGCAGCTCACCGACGATATCGAAGTTGCCCTTCTTGTCGCCCTCGCCGCGGATGGACTCCATGAACACGAGGTTCCAGATCTCCATGTAGCGGTTGTCGTCGGCGACCGGGCCGCCCTCGACGCCGTATTCCGGGCCGCGGTCGTAGTAGATCTCCGAGCACGGGCCGCAGGGGCCGGGGATACCCATGGACCAGAAGTTGTCTTCCATGCCCATGCGCTGGATGCGCTCTTCCGGAATGCCGATCTTGTCGCGCCAGATCGAGGCGGCCTCGTCGTCGTCCAAGTAGACGGTCACCCACAGGCGCTCCGGGTCCAGGCCCAGCCCGCCGTCCTCGACAGCGCCGGTGAGCAGGGTCCAGGCGTGCGTGATCGCGCCTTCCTTGAAGTACTGGCCGAAGGAGAAGTTGCCGGCCATCTGGAAAAACGTGTTGTGGCGGGTGGTGATGCCCACTTCCTCGATGTCCAGGGTGCGCACGCACTTCTGGATGGATGTGGCGGTGCCGTTTGCGAAATCCGGAGTCTGGTCGCCCAAAAAGTACGGCTTGAACGGCACCATGCCGGCGTTGACGAACAGCAGCGTCGGATCGTCCAGAATCAGCGGAGCGCTGGGCACCGGGGTGTGGCCGGCCTCGACGAAGTGGTTGGTGAACCGCTCTCGGATCTCATGGGTCTGCACGCGTGATTGTCCTTTCAGCAGCGCCGGTTTTTATCCGCGCTTACTCTACCCCGCGCCCGGACGCCGCCCGGTGTCACCGCCCGCGGACGAGGGCACGCAGCCGCCCGATGAAGTCTTTAATCCGCCGCTCCGCGCCGTGGTCGGTGGGTTCGTAGTAGACGGCCTCTTCGAGGCCCTCGGGCATGTACTGCTGCTTGACGACGCCCAACGGATCATCATGGGGATAGACATAGCCCACCGCATTGCCCATGGCCTTCGCGCCTTCGTAGTGCCCGTCGCGCAGGTGCGCCGGCACCGGCGGGGCGTGGCCCGCGCGCACGTCCGCCAATGCGCGGTCGATGGACTGAATCACCGACGGCGACTTCGGCGCCGTGGCCAAGTGGATTGTCGCCTGTGCGAGCGCAAGCCTTCCCTCGGGCATGCCGATGAACTGCACCGCGTTCGCCGCAGCGTTGGCGGTCTGTAGCGCGGTCGGGTCCGCCATGCCGATGTCCTCGGAGGCGTGGATGACCAGGCGCCGCGCGATGAAGCGTGGGTCCTCCCCCGCCTCGATCATCCGCGCCAGGTAGTGCAGCGCGGCGTCGACGTCGGAGCCGCGGATGGATTTGATGAACGCGCTGACGATGTCGTAGTGCTGGTCGCCGTCCCGGTCGTAGCGCACCACCGCGCGGTTGACGTTTTCTTTGACTGTGTCGACGGTGATGGTCTCCCCGGGCTGCACCGCTTCGGCCGCGGCCTCCAAGTAGGTCAGCGCGCGGCGTGCGTCGCCGCCGGCGAGGAGGACAAGTTGGTCCCGTGCGGCGTCGTCAAGCTTGAATGCGCCGTTGAATCCGCGCTCGTCCGCCATCGCCCGGTCGAGCACCCTGCCCAAGTCGTCCGCGTCGAGGGACTCCAGCTTCAGCAGCAGCGAGCGTGACAAAAGCGGCGCAACCACGCTGAAGCTCGGGTTTTCCGTGGTCGCCGCGACGAGCAGCACGGTGCGGTTTTCCACGGCGGCGAGCAGCGCATCCTGCTGCGTCTTGGAAAAGCGGTGCACCTCGTCGATGAACAGCACCGTCTTCTCCCCGCGGATCAGGTCGCGGCGGGCCTCGTCGATGACGGCACGCACCTCTTTCACGCCGGAAGACAGCGCCGAGAGCGCGACGAAGTTCTGCCCCATCGCAGACGCGATCAGCGAGGCGATCGTGGTCTTGCCGGTCCCCGGCGGGCCGTAGAGGATCACGGAGGCGGCCCCGGAGCCGTCGATAAGCCTGCGCAACGGTTTGCCCTCGCTGAGCAGGTGGCGCTGGCCCGCGATCTCGTCGAGGGTCCGCGGCCGCATGCGCGCGGCCAACGGCGCGGACGCCCCAGCCTCAAAAAAGGCGGTGCCGCGGTTGCCGGAATCGCCGCGGCTGTTGTTGCCGCCTGCGGCAGCGAATAGTCCCTCTTGTTCCACGCGCACCTCTCTTAGCGCAAGCGCTCAGCCAGCGTTTGCGCGAACTCGCTTATCGTGCGGTACGCGGGGTCCTTGCCGGTGCCCGCGAACGCGGCGAGGGACTCGAACGTCTCGCGCAAGTCCCGGCGCACCAGCGCCTCATCGGCGGTAAACGGCCCCTGCGAGTGCGGCCGCAGCACATCTCCGGCGTAGTCCGCAGAGTGTTCTTCGGTTTCGGCGCTCGCTTCCAACGGACCCAGGTCGGACACGTCAAGGCCAGCGGCCTCGAAGTCCTCCTTGAGCTTGGCGTCGTGTTCCACCAACTCGGCTGGGCTCACCGGATCCAGCATGGCCACGCTACTCATCGCCCAGCCGATGAGCCCCGCAGTAATCCGCGCCTGCAACGTATCCGGGTGCTCCACGCTCGGCCAGATGCCGCGCACCTCGCTCACCCACGCGTCGATGAACGCCTCGGTGGCGGCGGCGTTGAACGGCTGCGCCGCGAGAAACACCGGGAAGCGGGCAACCACAAACGCCACATCGAACGTGACGTCCCTGTAACCCGCCCACTCGTAGTCCAGGAAATGGAACGAGTTGCCGGTTTGGATGATGTTGTCCGGCGTCAAGTCGAACGGGGTGAACGCACGCATCCCGCCGCGCAGTAGCCGGGTAAGCACGTTCGTGGCGGCGAAGCGGACCTCGCCAGGAATGTCGATTCCAGCCCGCTCCAGGAACTCCACGCCGATACGGATGCGGTGCGACAGCAGGCGGTCACGCAAAAGCTGCAGGTTCGCCGAGTTCTTCCGCGAACGCGTCATGCGCTGAAACAGCACGTTGAACGCGTCTTCATCGTCCGCGGTACCGGCGTGCATTTTGCCCAGCGCGCGGCCAAGGCGGCGCAGGAGATCCACGTGGGTTTCCGGGTCCGCGTCCTGCAGCAGGTCCGCGAGCGTGCGGCCGTCACCCAGATCCGAAATGATCAGGATGCGCTGCGCGGTGTCGTAGCCCAGCAGCACCGGGCCCGGGCGCACTTCCTCGCTTAACGACGTGGCGAACTGGTACGCCACCGTCTCGCGCAGAAACGCCGCATCCGCCAGCTCGTCGCCGGTAGCCGGCGAGTGCTTCACCACCACCGAGCGGTGCTGGAAAAACGGGTTGTTCACAACACGTGCCCGGAACACGTCCGCAAGCCCTGAGCCGTCGAGCCTTTCGACGTCGACAAGCTGCTGCTCGCCGCCGTAGCGCTTGGTCAGTATGTCGGCGGCTGCGCGGATGATCTCCTGCGTATCGCCCATCGCTGGCCTACTTTTCGTCGCCGGCCCCGGCCTCGCCGCCCTGTGCTTCGGCGTCCTTCTTCGGCTTGAAGTCCACGCCGGTCTCCTTGCGCTGCTCCGCCGGGATCGGCGCCGGAGCATCCGTCAGCGGATCGACGCCGCCGCCCGACTTCGGGAAGGCGATGACGTCGCGGATGGACTCGAAGCCGCCGAGTAGGGACACGATGCGGTCCCAGCCGAAGGCGATGCCGCCGTGCGGCGGGGCGCCGTACTGGAACGCGTCCAGCAGAAAGCCGAACTTCTCGTCCGCTTCCTCGTCGGTGATGCCCATGACCTCGAACACGCGCTTCTGCACGTCGTGCTCGTGGATACGGATGGAGCCGCCGCCGATCTCGTTGCCGTTACAGACAATGTCGTAGGCGTACGCGAGCGCCTCGCCCGGGTTCTCCTCGAAGTTGTCCAGGTACTCCGGCTTCGGGGAGGTGAAAGCGTGGTGGACGGCGGTCCACTTGGAGTGGCCGAGAGCGACATCGCCGGAGGCCGTCGCATCCGCGGCCGGCTCGAACAGCGGCGCGTCGACGACCCAGGTGAACGCCCAGTCGCCGTCCTTGATCAGGTCCAGCTTGCGGGCGATCTCGCCGCGGGCTGCGCCCAGCAGCGCGCGGGACGCCTTCGTCTCACCTGCCGCGAAGAAGATGCAGTCGCCCGGCTTTGCGCCCACGTGCGCGGCAATGCCGGCCTTCTCCTCGTCGGTGATGTTCTTGGCCACCGGACCGGTCAGCTCGCCGTCCTCCTGCACGAGGATGTACGCCAGGCCCTTCGCGCCGCGCTGCTTCGCCCACTCCTGCCACGCGTCGAGCTGGCGACGCGGCTGGGAAGCGCCACCGTCCATGACCACAGCGCCAACGTACTCGGCCTTGAACACGCGGAAGGTGGTGTCCTTGAAGAACTCGGTGCACTCCACCAGCGGGATGTCGAAGCGCAGGTCCGGCTTGTCGGAGCCGTACTTCTCCATCGCTTCCTTGTAGGTCATGCGCGGGATGGGCGTCTGGATGTCGTAGCCGATCAGCTTCCACAACTCGACCAAGATCTCCTCGGCGAGCTTGATGATGTCGTCTTGGTCCACGAAGCTGGCCTCAACGTCCAGCTGGGTGAACTCCGGCTGGCGGTCCGCGCGGAAATCCTCGTCGCGGTAGCAGCGCGCCAGCTGGTAGTAGCGCTCCATGCCAGCCACCATGAGCAGCTGCTTGAACAGCTGCGGCGACTGCGGCAGGGCGTACCAGGAGCCCGGCTTCAAACGAGCCGGCACCAGGAAGTCGCGTGCACCCTCCGGAGTGGAACGGGTCAGCGTCGGCGTTTCAATCTCAGTGAAGTCGTGGCTGTCCAGCACGCGGCGGGCAGCCTGGTTCGCCTTCGCGCGAAGACGAATCGCCTTCGCCTGGCGCTCGCGGCGCAAGTCCAGGTAGCGGTAGCGCAGGCGGGCTTCCTCGCCGACCTCGCTGGAGGAAGCGTCCTCGATCTGGAACGGCAGGGCCGCAGCCTTGTTGAGCACCTTCAAGTCGGTGACGTTGACCTCAATCTCGCCGGAGGCCAAATTCGGGTTGGCGGACCCCTCCGGGCGCGGCTCGACGGTGCCGGTGACCTGGATGACGTACTCGCTGCGCAGGTCGTGCGCAGCCTCGGCCACCTCGGACTCGCGGAAGACCACCTGGGCCAAGCCAGAGCGATCGCGCAGGTCGATAAAGATCACGCCGCCATGGTCGCGACGACGGGCCACCCAGCCGGTGAGCGTGACAGTTTGGCCGTCCAGTTCTTTATTCAGGTTCCCCGCAAGGTGAGTGCGCAGCAAGGTATCCACGTCCTTCCACGTGATGGCAAATCTAACCTGTAAAAGTTTACCCGCCGTCTCGTCGCAGTGCGCCCGGCCCCTCTCGCTGATGGGGCGACACAGGCGCCAACCGACCCAGATCCCACACGTGCCCTAGTTATTTGGCACAATTCTGGCCATGACTTTCAGAGGCGATTACGCACAGGGCCAAGGCGGCAACGTCAATACCAGCTCCGGCGGCGGCCGCGGAGGCGGCGGCTTAGGCAACGGCGCGATGATGTTGCTGCCGCTCCTGCTGCGCGGAGGCGGCGGCGGAACCATCATTTTGGTCCTGCTGGCGCTGCTGTACTTCAGCGGCGCGTTTGACGGCATTCTCGGCGGAGGGGGCGACTCCCAGTCGCAGTCCCAGGGCGAATACTCCCTGGAGCACTGCCAGGAAGCAGGTTCCTCCAACGAGTACGACGACTGCCGGGCAGCCGCAACGATGGGGTCACTGAACACCATCTGGGCAGATATTTTGCCGGCGCAGTCCGGCACCCAGTTCACCAAACCGGAAATGACCATCTTCAAGGGCAGCGTGAACTCTGGTTGCGGTTACGCCAGTTCGGACACCGGCCCGTTCTACTGCCCGCAAGACAAAACCGCCTATCTGGACGTGAGCTTCTTCGACCAGCTGTCGCAGCTCGGCGGCTCTAACGGACCGCTGGCGCAGGAGTACGCCACCGCGCACGAGTACGGCCACCACATCCAGAACCTTGAGGGCACCCTCGGCCTAAGCGACTACAAGAATCCGGGCCAGGATTCCGCCGCGGTGGCAATCGAGCTGCAGGCCGACTGCTACGCGGGCCTGTGGGCGCACCACGCCTCCAAGGGTGACAACGCCGCTCTGGAGCCGATCACCGACGAGCAGCTGCAGCAGGCTCTGCAATCCGCGCAGTCCATCGGCGACGACAACATTCAGAAGCGCTCCGGCGGCGAGGTCGATCCGGACGCGTGGACCCACGGCTCCTCCGAGCAGCGCATGCAGGCGTTCAAGTCCGGCTACGAATCCGGCCAGATGTCGTCCTGCGACACGCTCAACCGCGGCGTGTACAAGAGCTAAACCGCCTCTGTTCCGCACCGCTTTCGAAACGGCACGGCGCTACAGTGGCCGGCATGAGCAATGCTGAGCCCAACCGCGCCGTGCCGTTTCTTGCTGCGTTCAACACCATTGAGAAGTTCTTGCGCAGTGAACTCGATGCCAAACGGTCCGATTCGTTTTCCTGGATGGCCAGGCTGGCGGCGAAGAAGGGAGTCATCACGCTCGAGCAGTCTGAGACGCTGCAGGAGTTCGCGGATCTGCGCAACGCGATCAGCCACGGCGAGTACGACAACCTGCGCCCGATCGCCGAGCCGCTGCCGGAAACTGTCGCTGAGATCGAGCGGATCCGGGATTCCCTGCTCGCCCCGACGCTGGCCTTAGACGTCATTGAGCACCAGCAGGTGGTCACCTTCTCCCCCGACACCGACATCCACGAGCCGTTGGACACCATCGCCTCGCAAGGGCTCGCCCAGTTCCCGGTCTACGACGGTGGCGAGTGCGTCGGTTTGCTCACCACCAACGCGATTGCGCGGTGGCTGGCGGCTGAGCTGCGTGACGACGACACGATTGCGGCAGGCACCGTGGCCGAGGTGCTCGACCACAGCGGAAAATTGGATCAGCCGATTTTTCTGCCGCGCACCGTCACCGCCGCAGCTGCGGTCGAGGCGCTGAGCACACCGCTTGCCTCCGGCGCGGTCCCCCGCCTCGCCATCATCACAGAGCACGGAAAGCCCACTCAGAAGCCGCTGTCGGTGCTCGGTGCGACCGACATTCCGGCCCTCGCCCAGGAAGCGTAAAACACCGCTTTTCCTGTGGCGCCGCGCACCTTTTCGTGCTGTAGTATCCCCGGCATGTCTGCAAACTTTGTGAGCGTTGTCGACCTGTTCAGTATTGGTATCGGCCCCTCGTCGTCCCACACTGTGGGCCCGATGCGCGCGGCCCAAGCATTCATTGACAAACTCGACACCTACCCAGCCAAGGTGCTTGTTGAATTGCGCGGCTCCCTGGCAGCCACCGGCGTCGGCCACGGCACCGACCGCGCTGCCCTCTTGGGCCTAGTCGGCTACACCCCCACCACCACGTCTGCCGATATTGCGCCGAAGCCGGGTGAGCCGATTCCCTCCACCGGCACCGTTTCCGGGCCCATCGGCACCGTTGAATACGAGCTCAGGTTTGACCCTGCTCCTGTCGCCGCACATCCGAACTGCCTCATTTTCGACGCGTGGGATGCAGACGGCAACGTGCTCGCAGAGCGCGAGGACTACTACTCCGTCGGCGGCGGGTTTATTCAGGACCGCTGGGAGATGGAAGCGCACCGCGACGAATCCGGCGTCGCCGCGGCGCGCGACATCCCGTCTGTGCCTTACCCCTTTGACACCGCGGCCGAGCTCATGCAGCGTTGCGAGGAGACCGGCCTGACCATCGCAGAGATCATGCGCGCCAACGAGGAGTCCATCCACGGCAGCGAGAAGCTCGACGCTCACCTGGACGCGGTGTGGAACGTGATGCAGGAATGCGTCGCACATGGCTTGAAGACGGATGGCACGCTGTCCGGCGGGTTGAACGTCAAGCGGCGCGCGAACCGCCTCCACCGCCTGCTCACCGCCGAATACGAAGCTTCCACTGCGCGCGGGCTGGACGCAATGGAGTGGGTCAACCTCTACGCGTTGGCTGTCAACGAGGAAAACGCCGCGCACGGCCAGGTTGTCACCGCGCCAACGAACGGCGCGGCCGGCATCATCCCCGCGGTGATGCACTACTGCCGCGACTTCACCGACGATTTCACCGTCGAGCGCGCCCGCGAATTTTTGCTCACTGCCGGCGCGGTCGGCTCGATCATCAAGACCAACGCGTCGATTTCCGGCGCTGAGGTCGGTTGCCAGGGCGAGGTCGGCTCCGCGTCTTCCATGGCTGCCGCAGGCATGTGCGCCGCCCTCGGAGGCACGCCTGCCCAGGTGGAAAACGCCGCCGAGATTGCCCTCGAGCACAACCTAGGGCTGACCTGCGACCCCGTCGGCGGCCTCGTGCAGGTGCCCTGCATCGAGCGCAACGCCATCGGCGGCGTGAAGGCCATCAACGCGGCGCGCCTGGCCAAGCTGGGCGACGGCACCAACATCGTCACCCTCGATGACGTGGTGGAGACCATGGCCGCCACCGGCCGCGACATGATGACGCAGTACAAGGAGACGTCCATGGGCGGCCTGGCGGTGCAGTTGGGCCTGCCGGTGAACATCACCGAGTGCTAGTAACTAGGCTCCCGTGACCGCCTGAGTCACCGCCTGGACAGAGAGCTCCACAGACTCCTGGGAGTGCTCCGCGAGGTTCTTCACCGCCACCTCGCCGGCTTCTAGCTCACGCTCGCCGAGCACGAGCGCGTACCTCGCACCGGCGCGGTCGGCGCCCTTCATCGAGCCCTTGAGCCCGCGCTGCCCGTAGGACATGTCGGCGGACACGCCGGCGGCGCGGAGCTCGTCGATAAGTTTGCTCATCTTCACGCGAGCCTCGTCGCCGATCGCGATGCCGAAGACGTCCACGCGGTGGGCCGCCTCGTCCAACTCCACGCCTTCCGCCTCGAGCGCGAGCACAGCGCGGTCCACGCCGAGGCCGTAGCCGATGCCGGACAGGTCCGGGCCGCCGATCTGGGCCATCAGGCCGTCGTAGCGGCCGCCGCCGCCAATGCCGGACTGCGCGCCCAGACCGTCGTGGACGAACTCGAAGGTGGTCTTGGTGTAGTAGTCCAGCCCGCGCACCATACGGGGGTTGATCACGTACGGCACGCCGAAGCTGTCCAGCGCCGCGGTGACGGCCCCGAAGTGGGCACGGCACTCGTCGCAGAGGTGGTCCAGCATCAGCGGCGCATCCGCGGTCATCTCCCGGACCTCTTCGCGCTTATCGTCCAGCACGCGCAGCGGGTTGAGCTCTGCGCGTTTGCGGGTCTCCTCATCCAACGGCAGGTCGAAGAGGAACTCCTGCAGCTTCTCCCGGTACGCCGGGCGGCAGTTCCTGTCGCCGAGGCTGGTCAGCTCCAGACGGAACCCGCTTAAGCCGATGGCGCGGTAGCTGCGGTCCGCCAGCGCGATGACCTCAGCGTCCAGCAACGGATCGTCCATGCCGATGGCCTCAACGCCCACCTGCTGCAGCTGGCGGTACCGGCCGGCCTGGGGGCGCTCGTAGCGGAAGAACGGGCCGTAGTAGTTCAGCTTCACCGGCAGGTAGCCACGGTCCATGTTGTGCTCGATAAACGCGCGCATCACGCCGGCAGTTCCCTCCGGCCGTAGCGTGACGGAGCGGCCGCCGCGGTCCTCGAAGGTGTACATCTCCTTGCTCACCACGTCGGTGGACTCGCCCACACCGCGGGCGAAGAGCGTCGTGTCCTCGAACACCGGCAGCTCGATGTGTTGGTAGCCGGCGATGCGTGCCTGGCGGGCAAACTCGTCGCGCACATGGATAAACGCCGCCGATTGCGGCGGCGCGTAATCCGGCACACCTTTCGGGGCGGAAAGCTTCTGAAACTGGTCGTTCTTGTTCTCGCTCACACCGGGCAAGTCTAGTCCAGCCCTCCCCCGCCCGGAGCGAGTACCCGTTTAGCGGTCCGCGTTGGCCTGGCGCAGGTACGGGTTGGTTGCGCGCTCCTGCGCCACCGTCGTAGCCGGGCCGTGGCCGGGCAGCACCTGCAGCTCGTCGGCCAGGTCCCACACCGGACCGCGGAGGGACTGGCGCATCTGCTCCGGGTCCGAATCCGGCAGGTCCGTACGGCCGATAGACCCGCGGAACAGCACATCGCCAGAGAAGACCACGTCGTCGGCAACAAGCATCACACAGCCCGGCGAGTGGCCCGGTGCGTGCACGACGCGCATCTCCACGCCCGCGACCTGCAGAGTCTGCCCGTCCTCAAGTGGCGTCGGATTGTCGATTGGGGGCATGGCGGAGGCGTCGTAAAGCTGGCGCGCCTGCTCGCTCACCCCCTCGCCGCGCAGCAGCATGAACGCGTCCGCTGGGTGGACAAACGTCTCCACCCCGAACGCGGCGGCGTCGCGGATGTGGTCGATGTGGCCGTGCGTGAGCACCACCGCCTCCACGGTCAGCCCCTGCTCCTGCACTATCTGGCTCACCGCTTCATGCGCACCCAGCCCCGGATCGATCACAAACGCGCGATCCCCGTTGGCTACGACATAGCAGTTGGTTTGAAAAGGTCCTGCTGCGAAACCGGCGATTCTCATGCTGGCCACTATAACGGTGCTGATAGGCTTTCTAGCCGTTCAAGGGCGGATGCTTATCGACGTCTACTCCGCCCATCCCGACAAATTGGCGAGGTGTAAACCCCAGTGGCATCGAACGAAAAGCGCGGCAAGGAAGCCCTGTCCCACCTGAAGAGCGAGCTGGATTCGCGCGACCGCAAGGAGAAGTCCCGCCCGTGGTCGGTGGCGGCGATCTCCGCGGCCGTCATCGCGCTGATCGGCGGCGGCATCTACTTCGCGGCCAACAACGACAGCGGCGAGGACCTCGCCGCCTCCGAATCCACCGCCGCGTCCGAGGCCACCACCGAGGAGCAGGAGCCGTTCGACTCGTCGAAGTTCGAGCCGATCGCCACCAAGCGCGAGCAGGCGCTGCCGGCGACGGTGAACTGCACCTACAACGAGGCCCAGGAGCAAGGCGGCGACGGTGTCGGCACCCCGAAGACCGAGGGTGTGTCCACCGAGGGCACCGTCACCGTCGAGCTGGACACCAACCAGGGCCCCATCGGCATGGAGCTGGACCGTGCGGCCTCCCCGTGCACCGTCAACGCCGTCGAGTACCTCGCCGAGGAAGGCTTCTACAACGACACTGTCTGCCACCGCTTGACCACCGGCGACGGCCTGAAGGTGCTGCAGTGCGGCGACCGCGCCGGCACCGGCGCCGGCGGCCCGGGCTTCCAGTTCGCAAACGAGCTGCCCACCGACCAGGCGCTCGAGGGCATCGACCTGTCTGAGGCGGGCATCCCCGAAGGCGCGTCCGAGGAAGAGATGATGCAGGCCAAGACGATGATGCTGCAGCAGAACAGCCAGCCGCAGCGTTACGACCGCGGCACCATCGCTATGGCGAACGCCGGCGTGGACACCAACGGCTCCCAGTTCTTCCTCAACTACGGCGACTCCGTGCTGCCGCCGCTGTACACCTACTTCGGCCACATCGACGACGAAGGCCTTTCCACCTTGGACAAGATTGCCGAGGCCGGCGTCGAGGGCGGCGAACAGGACGGCGCCCCGGCAGACGAGGTCCGTATCAAGAAGGCGACCGTGAAGTAGCAGCGTGGAGTAACGCTTCAGCCCGCTCGAGTGGCGTAGCTCTGGGAATCGCCTCAGAGTTGCCGTTCAAGGTAGCGCGGCACCAGCGCACCCATTAGCATTCCGAGAAGCACACACATTTTTACGAGTGAGGAAAATTCGATGAAGCTTCGCACCAGCCTTGCAGCGGCAGCAACCGCCACCGCGGTCATGGTTTCTGGCGCCGCAGTCGCCGACGCAGCTCCGACGGTCAACGACACCGCAGAGAGCAAGTCCAAGGACTCCGGCGGCAAGGACTCCGACAAGAGGACCATCAAGGACAGCCTGTCCTCCTCGAGTGAAGAGGGCTCCTCTATCGAGGACATGAGCCCGGAGGAGCTGAAGAGCTGGATCGCCGTGGTCACCGCGATCATCGGCATGCTCACCCAGGTGCTGTCCATCGCGTCTAAGTTCGCGCGTTAGGCGCCGCGTTCTCGCACGGGGCACACTCGCGCCGCTGCGCAAAACACAACCGGCTACCTACTACCGGCTACCAGCGAAAATGGGGATACGGACAAATTTTTGGAGTGCGTTTGGGGGACTTTGTCTCGTTGTTATGCACTCAGTGCTTGTCGGTGTTCGGCGATGGTGGTGTAGCCGTCGCCGAGTGTCGACTTCAATCGTCTGTGGATGTAGAAGTCGATGTAGGTGTCAATATAGTCGCGCATCTGCGCCACCGTCATCGTTGACACCACAGGCCTGCCTTTGAGCAGTTCTTGTTTCATCGTGCCGAAGAAGCCTTCGGTGCGCGCGTTGTCGCCGCTGGTGGCCTTGCGTGACAGTGACGGGATGTAGCGCCACCGGTTGCCGCACCATGTATCGGCCTCGCAGTCGGGGCAATCCAAGATGTTGTGGGTGTGGTCGGTAATCAGACTGACCCAGCGTTCACTGCGGTAGAGCCCACCACGATCGGAATGGATAATCGGTTGCGCACCGTCTGGTTTGACCTCGTCGATTCGCGCGATCATTTCAGCGACCAGGTCGTGATTCGGCGACGTCGACATGGTGACCGCAATCGGCATCCCGTCGTAGAAATCGATCGCTGCCGACAGGAATAGTTTGCCGTCTGGGCAGTGGATTTCGGTGACGTCGGTGCCGATTTTCTCCCACGGGGCATCCGCGTGGAAATCGTGGGTCAGCCCCTGAGCGTCGGCGTGGTCGATGAAGTACTGCGACGGTGCAACAACCGGCCGGGCCACATCCACATCCGCATCCCCGTCATCGTCGCTGTTGCTGGTTGGGGTGATCAGCAGCAGGTTTGCCGGTTTGTGGTCGGTTTCACCGGTGTAGGAGGAGTATTTGCCCGACGCTTTCGCCAGCGGGCGGCACCCAAGCTCTTGCATGAGGGTGCGCACGATCTTTTCCGACACCGTATGCCCCATGATCTTCAGCCAGGCGTGGATGCGCCGGTAGCCGTAGCTTTGCCCGGATTCGGCTGCCGCCTGCAAGATCAATGGTTTAAGTGCAGCGTGGCGCTGTTCGCGCTGTTGCACTACCTGCGTGTGGGTGTGTCGGTGGTAGTAAAACGTCGACTGCGCAATCCCGACAACCGCGCATGCTTTGGCGATGGAAAACCCGTGGGCGTCCGTGAGGGCAACCACCACAGCGGCTTTCGCCGCGGTGGACAGCTCCCCGTCACGGACGTCGTCTTTTCCCCGCGACTCACCGTCGCGGACGTTGCCTTTTCCCCGTGGCTCACCGTCGCTCATGAGCACTTGGATAATGGCGTCTTTGACCGTTTCCCGGTCGCGCATCTCAACAACGAGCTTTTTCAGCTCGTCCATGTCACTGGGTAAATCAGCGATATCGTCTATCGGCCCAGGCCCTGGCAGCCACTCGTTGACTGGCCGGGGTGGTTTCTTCGCATCGGCTGCCTCATCGACTCGCTGCTGCTGATGGTTGCGTTGGACTTTGCGGTGTTTGCTCACGCGTTCCATTGTCGCCGCATAGGCCTCGTCGAATGTCATCGACGCTGCCGAATCGCGTTCGTCATCGTCGGGCCAATACCGCTTCGTCCAGGTCAGTGCCGCGGTGTCGTGGACATCGAACTCCACGGCAATGTCACGCACTGTCGCCTGCGAGGTCAATCTGCGTGCGACAACTTTTGCGATGGTCTCAGCGTCGTAGGCGCGTCGCGTACCGTCCAAGCTCTGGCCACGACGCTTGGCCGCAACCCAGTTGCCGACCGTCGCCACCGACGGTCGGCGACCACACGCGTGTTCAGCCCAGTCGCAGACCTCACGGGCAGACAACCCAGCCAAAAACCTCTCAACCGCACCAACGCGGATATCAGATGGAAAACCTGCGGGCATCGGAATACCTTCCAGCCCCCAACACTCCAACTTTTTGTCCGCGCTCCCTTTTCGCAGGGTAACCGGCTCTAGGTAGCCGGTTCTTTTCGTTCCAGCCCCACGACCGCGCCAACGGCGACGCCGCCGCTCCCCCTCGCGGGAAACGGCGGCGTTGTCGCGTGCAGCCTCTATCAGGTCAGGATCGTGCTCGTCCTACTTGTTGTTGTTCAGCAGCGCGATCGGGCCAAGCACGGAGTCAATCGGGAACGCCAGCGCCAGCGGCAGCACGAGAGCCAGGACAGCGGCGATGATGCCGAGAATGACGCCAATCGGAGCGTCGGAGGAGGAAGAAGCGGAGCTTTGCTCCTCGGTCGGCTTCTGCTCCTCGGTCGGCTTCTCTTCCGGAGCCGGCTTCTGCTCCTCGGTCGGCTTCTCTTCCGGAGCCGGCTTTTCAGCCTCGGCAACAGTTACCGGCAAGGACACCTTGGTGCCTTTGTCGGTGGTGATCTCCAGGGTCTGCTCGCCGGACACGCCCGCCGGGATCTCCAGCTCAATCTTTGCGCGGCCCTGCTCGCCTAAGCCCTTGTCGGCGTCGGTGACCGCGTTGTCGACGTCGGCGGTAGCCGTTGCCTCGCCCACCTTCGCGGTGACGGTCTCAGCCTGCGCCTCGCCCTCGGAGGAGTAGCTCAGGGAGGTCAGCTCGATGGTGTTCTTCTGGCCAGCCTTCAGACCGCCCTCCGGGAGCACCACGCCGACGTCCTTTTGGCCCTCACGGACCTGGGCGTCGCCGGTCTGCAGGTAGTCCACAAATGCCTGCAGATCGTTGTAGCCCACATCGTTGCGGTCGCGGACTTCGTCAGCGTTGATCAGGGCGTCGCCACCGTCGAGCAGGAAGGTCGACGCTGCAACGGTGTAGTCCTTCTCCGGATCCACGGACTCGCCGTTGATCTGGATGTCCAGGATGCGGTTGCCACGCTCAGCGTTCGGGTTGTACGTGTAGGACACGTTGTCGGACAGGCCCATGTCCAGACGCGGGCGACCCGACTTTGCTGCAACCTCCGGGGTCTGCCACTGATTCTCCAACGCTTCCTTGATGGCGGCGCCGGACAGCTTGGCAACAGCGATGTTGTTGCCGAACGGCTGGACGGTGGCGGCCTGTTCGTAGGTCACATCGCCCTTGGTCAGGTCCGCACGAACACCGCCGGCGTTCATCACACCGAAGTCGATCTCGGTGTCGAGGAATGCGGAAAGCGCAGCGACGGCGGACTGCGCCAGCATGTTGTTCGCGGTGGACTCGGTGCCGCGGTTGGAGCCTGGCTTATCCTCCGGATTGGAGCCACGCTTGAAGTCGGCGGCGATGTTGGCGACGACCTTCTGGCCGAGCTCGCTGGCAATCTTGTCTGCCTCTGCAACGATCTTCTCAACCTCGGCATCAGGGGTGATGCCGAGCTCCTCGAGCTGCGACGCCTCGATCTGGCGACCGTCGACCTCGACGAGCTTCTTCTCGGCCTTATCGTAGGTGAAAGCAATATCGGTGACGACCTTGCCGTACTCGTGGGACTGCGCGTACGGAACCTTGCCGTCGCGGTCGAGCTCCAGGCGCTTGATGTGGTCATCGCCACCGAATACGAAATCGACGTACTTCGCGTCGAGCTTCGGTGCGCTGGTGTGGGCCGGATCGTGAATCAGAGCGATGACGAGGTCAGCCTTGCCGGACTCCTTGAGCTTCTTGGCCTCGACGTTGACCTGCTCGGCGGAATCCGTGAACTTCACACCCGCAACGTTGGCCGGGCTGGACTTTTCCGGGGTGAGGTTGGAGGTCGTGCCCACCAGGGCAACCTTCACGCCCTCCTTCTCCACGATGGTGTACGGCTTCACCGGTTGCTCGCCATCAACGAAGATGTTCGCGCCGAGCTGCTTGTCATTGGTGCCCGGAACGATGCGGTCGATCAGGTCCTGGTAGCCCTTATCGAACTCGTGGTTGCCCACAGCGGAGCCGTCGGTGCCGATGGCTTTGATGAAGTCCATCGTGTACTTGTCGTCGGAGATGAAGGAAACGAACGCCGAGCCACCCTGGTTGTCACCGGAGGTGGTGACGATGGTGTTCGGGTTCTGCTCACGCAGGTAGTTCATGATGCCCGCGACATTGGCGGCACCCATCTCGTCGCCGGCCTTCGGGGTGATTTCCTTGACTTCCTTGCCATTCTCGTCGAGGACCGGGTTGCCTGCGGCGTCCTTCACCGTGGTCGTGGACGGGTTGTACTTCAGGCGACCGTGGAAGTCGGTGATGTTGGCGACGTTGATGGTGACCTGGTCAGCCTCAGCTGCTGCAGCGAACGGTGCTGCGGTGAGCACAACTGCGGTCGTGGTGGTTGCGGCGATCAGGGCGCCAGCGCGACGGAAATCAAACACGGGAGACTCCTCGGTGTCGGGGGATGGTGTCCCTCCCTTGTATCCCTTACTCCTCCACTCCGCAGCGCAACTTCCCGCCACACGACTGTCTGCGCTGGGAAGATAACCCCGCGTGCACCAACATTTCATCTGTTGGACACCTTAACGTCGGCTTGGTGGAGGGTGAGGGGGACCTTTGGTCGTCGTTAAGCAGTGACGCGATAGACGTCAAAGACTCCCTCGATGTTGCGGATCTGATTCATGATGGACCCCAGCTGCTTGATGTCGGAGACCTCGATGGTCAAACGGATCGTGGCGATGCGGTCTTCGCCCGCCTGGGACGACATTGCTAAAATTGGCAGCTTCGCCTCCGAGAGCACCCCGGTGGTCTCCGTGAGCAGGCCGTTGCGGTCCAGCGCCTCCAGCTGGATCGTGGCTCGCGACGCGCTCTTGTGCGAGCGCTGGTTCGCCCACTCGACGTCCACCAGGCGCTCCGGCTCGCCCTTGAGCTTGTTGGCGTTCGTGCAATCCGTGCGGTGCACCGACACTCCCCCGCCGCGGGTGACAAAACCGAAGATGGCGTCGCCTGGCACAGGCTGGCAGCACTTGGCCAGCTTCGCCATCACATCCGGGCTGCCCTCCACCAGGATCGCGGGGCCGTCGCCGCTGGCCTGCGGGCGCACCAAAGCCGACATCGGGGTGCGCGCGGTGAGCGCATCGACGGCATCGTCGTCGCCGCCGAACATGTCCATGAGCAGGTGCGCGACGTGCTGGGAGGAAACGTTGCCGGCACCGATAGCGGTGTACAGCGCGTCCACGTCCTGGTAGTGCAGTCGCGTGGCCACCTGCCGCATCGACTCGTTGGTGAACAGGCGGTGCATGGGCAGCCCGCCGCGCTGCACTTCTGCGGCGAGCGCGTCGCGGCCGGCCTCAAGCTGCTCTTCGCGGCGCTCCTTGGCAAACCACTGGCGGATCTTCGCTTTTGCGCGCGGGGAGACAACGAAGTCCTGCCAGTCGCGCGACGGGCCCGCGTTCTGGTCCTTGGAGGTGAAAATCTCCACCCGGTCGCCGGACTTGAGCTCGGTTTCCAGCGTGACCAGCTTGCCGTTGACTTTGGCGCCGATGCAGCGGTGGCCGACCTCGGTGTGCACCGCATACGCGAAGTCCACCGGCGTGGACCCGGCAGGCAGGTCCACCACGTCGCCCTTCGGGGTGAAGGCGAAGATCTGCTGGCTGGTCAGGTCGTAGCGCAGAGAATCCAGAAACTCGTTCGGGTCCGCAGCCTCCTTCTGCCAGTCCAGCAGCTGGCGCATCCACGCCATCTGGTCCACCTCGGACTGGTCGCCCTTATGCGAGCCCTTCGTCTCCTTGTAGCGCCAGTGCGCCGCAACACCGAACTCAGCGTTGTAGTGCATTTCGTGGGTGCGCACCTGCACCTCGAGCGGGCGGCCCGTCTGCGTCATCACAGTCGTGTGCAGCGACTGGTACACACCGAAGCGCGGGTTGGAGATGTAGTCCTTAAACCGGCCCGGCATCACGGAATACAGGGAGTGGACCACGCCGATGGCCGCGTAGCAGTCGTTGACGGTGTCCACCAGCACGCGCATGCCCACGAGGTCGAAGATCTCGTTGAAGTCGTGGCCCCGAACGGACATCTTCTGGTAGATGGACCAGTAGTGCTTCGGCCGGCCCATCACCTCGGCTGTGATGCCGTTGGATGCGAGCTCGCGCTGCAGCACCTCGGTGATCTCCCGCAGCGCCCTGTCGCGCGACGGCGCATGGTCCGCAACCATGCGAACGATCTCCTCGTACTTCTTCGGCTGCAGGATGGCAAAGGCCAAGTCTTCCAGTTCCCACTTCACGCTGGCCATGCCCAAGCGGTGCGCCAGCGGGGCGATGACGTCAAGTGTTTCCTGCGCCTTTTTCGCCTGTTTCTCCGGCGGCAAAAAGCGCATCGTGCGCATGTTGTGCAGGCGGTCCGCCACCTTGATCACCAGCACGCGCGGATCTTCCGCCATGGCGACGATCATCTTGCGGATCGTCTCCGCCTCGGCCGCCGCACCGAGGGCGACCTTGTCCAGCTTGGTTACGCCGTTGACCAGCTTGGCTACCTCGGGCCCGAAGTCGCGGGTGAGGTCGTCCAACGAGTAATCGGTGTCCTCCACCGTGTCGTGTAAAAGCGCCGCCACCAGCGTGGTGGTGTCCATGCCAATTTCGGCACAGATGGTCGCAACCGCCAGCGGGTGCGTGATGTACGGATCGCCCGACTTGCGGAACACGCCCTCGTGCAGGCGCTCCGCGGTGGAGTAGGCGCGGTCGAGCAGCTCCGCGTCCGCCTTCGGGTGGAACTTGCGGTGAAGCGACAGCAGCGGGTCTAGCACTGGGTTTGTCTTGGAGCGGCTGTTGCCCGTCAACGAGCGCGCTAGCCGGGCAGACATGCTGCGCACGGAGGGGCCTGTCCTCTTCACCGGCTTGTCAGTCATTCCCAGCCTCCGATTCCAGAACTACTCCAGCGACTAAAAAGGTAATCCTACGCCTTCTCGGGGTGCTCTTCGCCGAGGACCACCAGCGGAGCGTCGCCAAGCTTGCTGCGCCCGCCGAGGCCCGCCACCTCAAGAACGACCACATAGCCTGCGACGGTGCCGCCGGCGCGCTCTATCAGGTCGCGGGCGGCGACGAGGGTGCCGCCGGTGGCCAGCACGTCGTCCACAAGCACGATGCTCTTGCCGCTGATGTCCACGCCGTCCGCCGGAATCTCCAGTGCGGCCGAGCTGTATTCGGTGGTGTACTCCTGCGTGATCACCGGCGGCGGCAGCTTGCCCTTCTTGCGGATGGCCAAGATGCCGGTGCCGAGCTCATACGCCACAGCAGAGCCGAGCAGGAACCCGCGCGCGTCCAAACCGCCGACGAGATCCGCGCCAAGCTTGCGGCTGGCGGTGGCCATTTCCGCGATGACGATGTTCAGCGCCGCCGGGTCCGCGAGCACCGGTGTGAGGTCTTCGAACAGGACTCCCTCTTCCGGAAAGTCCTGCACCTGGCGGATCTTGTCCTTCAGGGCGTCAGCGGCGGTGGCGTAGCGGTTGCCGTCGATGGGTGTGGGGGCCATTGGTTTGGATTCTCCTGTTACTTCTCGGCCGGGGTTGTCTCTGTGTTCAGCTGCCACCGGTCCATGTTCCAGCCGATGCCGGCAAGACCCGTGTACGGCACCACGTTACGCACTGCACCGTCCACCGCGAAGGTGCGGGGCTGTGCGGCCAGCGGAATGGACGGCAGCTGCTTCCACAGGTGACCTTCCTGCGCGCGCAGGGCGCCGAGTTCCTGGGCGCGGTTGTTCGCGGACGGGAACTCCCGCATCGGGTCCGTGGCGTGCAGGATCACATCGGCGGCGCCGTCGATCCAGGTCTCGGTGCCCCATTCGTCGTACTCCGCCCGAGGCAAGTCCGCAAGCGTTTTACCGCCCTCGGTCACGTCAGTGACCGTGATACCGGCGGGCTCGCAGGTGCGGCGGATGGACTCCACCATCGCGGCGAACCGCGCATCCGGGTAGGGGTAGCCGATGCGAATCTCTGTGCCCGAAAGCGCAGACGCGGCTTCGATGTCCACGTCGAGATTGGGGGCTGCGACGTCGTTGAGGCGCGCCGCCAGTGGGTCAGCGTGCTGCAGCACGTGCAGCGGTGCGACGGGCACGTCGAGGCCGGCGACACCGCTGGATGCCTTAGCGACGGCACGCGGGTCCACGCACTTGGCAAACGCCTGGCGGTTCTCGGGGATCGCCCACATGCCGATCTCCGGGAACGTCAACGCCTCAGTCAGCTCGCCGATCTGGGTGTCAACGCTGAGCCGGTTGCCTTCGGCGTTGACGTTGTGCCATGCCGGGGAGGTCTCGCGCAGATCGCCGATGCGCAGCGCCTCGTCCGCCGCCAGTTCTCCGGAGTCAGCGGACCCGGGCCAGACAACCATTTCTGAAGTCTGCGGCGCGTCGCCGTAATAGTGCTCGTTAGCGACTAGCGTCACCTCACCGCGCTCTCCTACCTCAGCGATCTTGAAGGGGCCGAAGGACACCTGCAGATCGGGGTCGAACTCGGAGAGGCTGAAGCCGTGGCGCCACACATTGGCAATTGGTTTGAGCAGGGAGAAATCGCCAGACTGCAAGTCGTGGTCGAGCTCCTCAACGCTCTTGTCCAGCTTCGCGGCCACGGCGTGGGCTGGCAGCACCGTGCCGGCGTCGAACAATCCGCGCCAGCGTGCGCCCCGCTTCTCCTTGAACGTCAAAGTGAATTCTTTGGCGCCTGGGGTGCACGACAGCGCTTCCGTGTCGTCGAAAAGCGGCATGTGCGATCCGAACATGCCCGGGTAATGCCCGGCTGTGAACGTGAGCAAGTAGTCGGAGCAAGTCACCGGCGTGCCGTCGGAAAAAACCGCGGCGTCGGACAAGGTGTAGATCACCTTGCGCTGATCACTCGGCAGCACCTGGGTGGTGACCAAATCCGTGTTCGGGATCATCTGCCCGCTCGGGCCCGGCACGTACACACCCGGGTACAAACGACCAGATAGCACCTCAGCCATGTCGGTGGCGCCCTCGAGCGTGCCGGCGTTGGTGGTGCGCAGTTCACCGAGTACCTGGTAGCCGAACAGCTTTTTCGACTGGTTGTCGTCGTTGTCTGCCGAGCCGCACGCTGCGAGCGAGGCACAACCGATCGCCGCGGCGGCAACCGCGGCTAGTCCCCGTATGAAACGTCCTGCCATGTGCGTGCCGCCGTCTACCGCCCGGGACGCCAGGTTGCGGATCCGGCGGCACCGTCAGTTGCGGCCTCGGTGCGCCGCACTGGCGTGGCCACCTGGCGCTTCTCGTGGGCGACCTCCTCGGTCGTCGCTTCCTCCAACTCGCTGGTTCCGCGGGCGCGGTAGCGCTCCACTGCGGCGTTGTGCTCCTTGTACTTCTTCTTCCGGTTCACCAGGCTCACCAGCAGCGGCGTAGCCAGGAACAGCGAGGAGAAGATGCCCTCGATCACGCCGATGAGCTGGATCAGCGCCAGGTCCTTCAGCGTGCCCACGCCAAGCATCCACACCGCCACGACCATCAGCGCCACGATCGGCAGCGCCGAGATCACGGAGGTGGAGATGGAACGCATCACCGTCTGGTTCACGGCCAGGTTTGCCTCTTCGGCGTAGGTGGAGCGCCGCGAATCAAGCACACCCGAGGTGTTCTCGCGCACCTTGTCAAACACGATGACGGTGTCGTACAGGGAGAAGGTCAGCACCGTGAGCAGGCCGATGATCATGGCCGGCGTGACTTCAAGGCCGAACAGAGCGTAGAAGCCGGCGATCAGGACACCGTCCACGACGAGCGCGGCCATGGCGGCGGCTGCCATTTCACGCTGCAGGCGGACAGCCACGTACACGGCAGCGGCGACCATGAACACCGCCATCGCCAACAGCATGCGGTTCGTGATGGTCGAACCCCAAGACTCCGACACCGTGGAGTCGCCGATGGCGTCGGCGCTGGGCTCGCCGGTGTGGTCTTCAACCTGGTACTCGTCGAAGATTGCCTGGCGTGCGGCGTCGATCTGTTCCTGGCTGAGGTGCTCGGAGTTGATCTCCAGGGTGCGTGTGTCGCCGGCGCCCACGATCTGGGTCAGTTCCGGAGTTACGCCAGTGGCGTCGACGAAGGTCTCCTCCACTTGCTCGGCGACGAGGTCGCCGGCCGGCATGGTCATCTTGGTGCCGCCTTCGAAGTCGATGCCCATGTTGAATCCGCGCAGCAGCATTGCCAGCAGCGAAATCACCACGAGCACGAACGTGATGCCGTACCAGAGCTTGCGGCGTCCCACGAAGTCGATGGCGCCGGAGCCGTCGTAGAGCGTCTCCGCGGAGCGCTTCGCCTTCACGGGGGCGGCGGTGCCCGCCGCGTCAGTGGAGGTGTGTGTCGATGTTGCCTTGGTGCTCGACATGTCTAGATCTCCTCATTCGTTGCGGCCGGTTCGAGGTCATGCTTTTCGACGCCATCCTGCTCCCCGACGCCACGGGTTTCCGCACGCCGTGCTTCTGCAGTCTTGAACGCCTTGCCCATGCCGTTGACGGGCGGCTTGGACCAGAACTTGCTGCGCGACGCGATGATCAGCAGCGGCGCGGTGACAAGGAAGGTCACGACCAGGTCGAAGACGGTGGTCAGACCCATGGTGAAGGCGAAGCCCTTCACGTCGCCGACAGCCAGGAAGTAGATGATGACCGCGGCGATCAATGTGACCATGTTGCCGGTGACGACCGTGTCCTTCGCGCGCTGCCAACCGGATGCGGAGGCGGAGCGGAACGTCTTGCCCTTGCGCACCTCATCCTTAATGCGCTCGTAGATGACGATGAACGAGTCGGCGGTTGCGCCGATGCCGATGACAAGGCCGGCGATGCCGGACAGGTCCAGCGAGTAGCCGATCCAGCGGCCCAGCAGCACCAGCGTGCCGTAGACGAGCGCGCCTGAGGCAACCAGCGAGGCCAGCGAAATCAGGCCGTAGAGGCGGTAGTAGGCGAAGACAAACAGTGCGACCAGGATCAGGCCCACCAGGCCGGCGTAGAGGCCGGCCTTCAGGGACGCCTGGCCCAGTGACGGCGGCACGGAAAGCGCGGTGCCGCCGGGCTCTCCGTTCTCGCCGGCAAAGGACAGCGGCAGCGCACCGTAGCGCAGGTTGTTTGCCAAGCCCTCAGCTTCCTCCTGAGTAAAGTTGCCCGTGATAGAGGTAGCGGAGCCCACCGGGGTGGGGCCCTGGATCACCGGAGCGGAGATCACCTGGGAGTCCAAGGTGATGGCGATCTGCTTCTGCAGCATCTCGCTGGTCAGGTGCGCCCACGTCTCGGAGCCGTTGGGCTCGCCCGCCTGGCTGAAGGCGAAGCTGATTTCCATTTGGCTGGACTGCGGGTTGAAGCCGCCGGTGATCGCGCGGTTGGTGTCGATCTGCTCGCCGGTCAGGCGAGGTCCGTCCGGATCGGTGACACCGTCGAGCAAGGGAACCTCGTCGAGAAGCAGCGCCTGGCCCGAAGTCGGGTCACAGGAAACGAGCGGAAGGTCCGCCTTGTCGGAACCGGCGAGCGGGTCGGTGATCTGGCCCATGCAGCGCGCGGACATGAGCGTCAGGGCCGCGAACTGCTCCGTCGGATCAGTGGACTGGCGGGTGCGGCGCAGCATGTCCGTCGTTTCCTGGCGGCGCTCCGCCGCCTCCACCGGGCCGTCCGGCTCCGGCAGCGGCTCGGCGCTCAGCTGCGGGACGTCCTTCGGCGCGGCAGGCTCTTCCTCTTCCTTCGGCGCGGCGTCCTTGCCCTCGCCGTTTGGATCCTGCGGATTTTCGGCAGCCTTTTCGTTCTCCTTCTCCGCCGCCTCCTTGCGGGCCGCGATCTGGGTGAGCACTGCCTGGCCCTCTTGCGGGGTGAAAATGCCGTACTCGACCCACTCGTTGGTCATGTCCAGGATGACATCGTCGACCTTTGTGCTGTCCGCCGCCGGCGGGTCGAGCACCGGACGGAAGAACAGCTGGGAAGTCTGGCCGATGTTGCGGATCTCAGCGGTGTCGTCGCCGGCTGCCTCGATGACAATCGTGTTGCCGTCCACGACCACGGACGCGCCGGAGACACCCATGCCGTTGACACGGTTTTCAAGGATCTTGCGGGCGTCCTGCAACTGCTCGTTGGTCGGTTCCTCGCCCTGCGGGACAAGGGTCACGCGCGTGCCGCCCTGCAGGTCGATGCCGAGCTTCGGCTCAGCGGATTTGCTTCCGGTGAAAAAGACTAGGGCGTAGACGCCGATGACAATGAGGGCGAAAAGCGCGAGTAGCCGGGCAGGCCAGCGCTTCTTCCCCTTCACTTCGCGGGACCGCCGAGTGCTGTTGGACACTGAGCTGACTCCTCTGCTTTCCGAGCTCCAATTTTTCTCCTCCACCTGCCCCAAAACACCCATGAAGCGGTATGAGTGAACAGCGTGCCGGTGAAGACACAACGGAACATGCTACGGCATAGCCCCGCAAAACCAGCAGTCCGGTCCGTGTCAGCCTTAATAGAGCGACATTTGGCCCGGTGCGTCCGGCGGCGCCTGCAGCCCCAGGTGCTCCCACGCCGCCGCCGTGGCCACCCGCCCACGACCGGTGCGCGACATCAGGCCGGCGCGCACGAGGTAGGGCTCGCACACCTCTTCAATAGTGCCCGGCTCCTCACCGACCGCGATGGCGAGCGTGCCCACTCCCACCGGTCCCCCGCCGTGACCGCGGATCAGCGCGTCCAGCACCGCCCTATCCAGCCGGTCAAGGCCGAGCTCGTCCACGTCGAACACGCTCAGCGCCGAGCGCGCGGCACCAAGGTCGACATGGCCGTCGCCGTGCACATCCGCGAAATCGCGCACGCGCCGCAGCAGACGGTTAGCGATGCGCGGGGTGCCGCGGGAGCGCGAGGCAATCTCCACCGCGGCATCGGTGTCTATGCCGACCCCCAAGATTTGCGCGGCGCGGCTGACCACCTTGGTCAGGTCCTCCACGTCGTAGAACTCCATTTGCGCGGTAAAGCCGAAGCGGTCACGCAACGGACCGGTGAGCATGCCGGCGCGAGTGGTGGCGCCGACGAGGGTAAACGGCGGGATCTCCAGCGGGATCGACGTCGCACCGGGGCCTTTGCCCACGATGACGTCGATGCGGAAATCCTCCATCGCCATGTAGAGCATTTCCTCAGCCGGGCGGGCGATGCGGTGGATTTCGTCGATGAAAAGCACGTCGCCTTCCATCAGATTGGACAGCATCGCCGCGAGGTCACCCGCCCGCTCGAGGGCCGGGCCAGATGTCATCCGCAGGGAGGTGCCCAGCTCTTGCGCGACGATCATGGCCATGGTGGTCTTGCCCAGCCCGGGCGGGCCGGACAGCAGGATGTGGTCCGGGGTCACACCGCGGCTTCGCGCGCCCGCGAGCACGAGGTTGAGCTGCTCGCGCACCTTCGGCTGGCCGATAAATTCGTTGATCGACTTTGGGCGCAGCGAACGCTCAATGTCGTGCTCGTCTGCTTGCGCATGCGCATCTACTGGCGACGGTGGCTTCGCCGCGAACCCGTCCGGCAGTTCAAACTCTGTCTTTTCCACGTCGGACACGGCTGCCTCCCTACTTCTTGCCCAGCTGGCTCAGCGCCTGGCGCAGCAACGCGGACGCGTCTTCGTCCGGGTTCTCCTGCACCAGCGCATCCACCACCGGCCTTGCCGATCGCTCCTGGAAGCCCAGCCCGACGAGAGCCTCGACCACCTGCTCGGAGACCAGCGAAGTGCCCTTTGCGGCAGTGGCGGGTCCGCCGGCAGCTGCAGCGTCGCCCGCCGGCACGAAAGCCTCCACCTTGTCCTTGAGCTCTAGGGCAATGCGCTCCGCCATCTTCTTGCCCACACCGGGGATGGATTGAATCGCCTTCACGTCCCCGGACGCGATATGGGAGGACAACTCCCCCGGTTCAAAGACAGAAAGGGCGGCAAGTGCGAGCTTGGGGCCCAGCCCGGAGACGGTCTGCAGCTTGTGGAACATCTCGCGGGTGTCCGTGTCACCGAAGCCGTAGAGGGTCACGCCGTCGTCCTTGACCACCATGGACGTCATCACCCGGCATGTCTCGCCCCGGGTGAGACGTCCGAGCGTCTGGGGCGCGGCCAAGAAGCGGTAGCCCACGCCGGAGCATTCGATCACTGCGTGGTCGAGCCCGATGGTGAGCACTTCGCCGTTGAGAGAATCAATCATTGGTTCGCCGCTTTCATGGTCAACTGGTTGGTTCGTGCGATCAAGGGGGCGCGCCAGCAGTGGCACACCGCGATGGCCAGTGCGTCTGCCGCATCCGCGGGTTTCGGTGCCTCGGACAGTCCGAGAATGCGGGTGATCATCGCAGTCATCTGTTTCTTGTCCGCCCTGCCGTTGCCGGAGATGGCTTTCTTCACCTCGGACGGGGTGTACATGTGCACCGGGATCCCGCGCTCCGCGGCGGCGAGCACCATCACGCCCACAGCGTGGGCGGTGTGCATGACCGTGGAGACGTTCCCGCGCTCGAAAATGCGCTCCATGGCGATGACGTCTGGCTGGTAGTCGTCGATCCACTCGCCTACGGCGCGGGACAGGCGCAAAAGACGCTCCGCGAGTTCCGCTGTGGACGGGGTGCGCACGACGCCAACGGCGACGGGGATGATTTGGCGGCCACGTCCTGCTTGCACCACGGAAAGACCGCACCGCGTCAAGCCAGGGTCGATGCCCATGACCCGCAGACCCTCCAGCGACATTGCCTCTCCTTTCCGCACATGTGACACATATGTTCTACCACAGTAGACACAGCAAACGCCCGCGCCACAGTCAGCGGCACGGGCGTTTACGCGAATCGGATCTAGTCCTCGAGCTGCGCGGCCACTTCGTCGGAGATGCTCATGTTGGTGTAGACATTTTGCACATCGTCGGAGTCTTCGAGGGCGTCGATGATGCGCATCATCTTCTTCGCGCTCTCAGCGTCAACCTCGACCTCAACGTCGGCACGGAACTCCTGCCCGGCGTCTTCGATCTCAATGCCCTCGCCGCCGAGCGCCTCGCGCACCGCCGGCAGGTCGGTCGGCTTGCAGGTGATCTCGAATTCATCGCCGAGGTCGTTGACTTCCTCAGCTCCGGCGTCGAGCACCGCCATGAGCACGTCGTCCTCGCTGAGCTCACCCTTCTGGATGGTCACCACACCAGTGCGCTCGAACATGTAGCCGACAGAACCGGACTCGCCCAGGTTGCCGCCGTTCTTGGTCATAGCGGTGCGCACCTCGGTGGCCGCTCGGTTGCGGTTGTCCGTTAGGCACTCGATGAGCACGGCGACGCCGTTGACGCCGTACCCCTCGTACATCACGGTCTCCCAGTTCGCGCCGCCGGCTTCCTCACCGGAGCCGCGCTTGCGGGCGCGCTCGATGTTGTCGCCCGGCACCGAGGCCTTCTTGGCCTTGCGGATCATGTCGTCCAAGGTGGGGTTCGCAGCCGGGTCGCCGCCGCCGGTTCGTGCTGCGACCTCGATGTCCTTAATCATCTTCGCCCACAACTTCGACCGCTTCGCGTCGTTTGCGGCCTTCTTGTGCTTCGTGGTTGCCCACTTTGAGTGGCCCGACATAACGCACCCCTTTTCCTCGGTTGACGTGTAACAGACGGCATTATACGCACCGCCTCAATCAAGCTCTTACCGGTCACCTCGCGCAAACTGTGGCAATGCCGCCGTGCCTCCGAGACGCAAGATGCTTACCGACGGCCGAAGGCGCAGCGCACGCGTATCCGCCACAGCGTCGTCGTAGAACCGCGTCGCCAGCTCAACCCGGATGTCCGCGTCACTGAGCGCGCCCGGCGCCTCCTTGCCTGCGATCCGCTCGGCCACCTGGGCCGAGAGTTGCTCCTCCTGCGTAAGACGTGTGTGTATGTCCTGCGGTGTCATCCTGACGTGCTCCGCATCTTCCACGGCGGAACGAAGCTCGGGGTAAATGGCAGCGATGACAGCGCAGCGCCGGTCCAGCGCCGCCTGCAAGGCGTCGCGCGAACGGTCGAGCCGGATGTGCAGCCGGTTGAGCCGCTGCGCCGTGTTGTAGGCCCACGCAGCCAGCAGCGTCACCACCACCGCCACGGCGATCCACACCAAAGTCATAGCCATCCTTCCACCCCGACCTTCTCCCCGATCGACACAGCCTCGTACACCGCCAGCACCTGACGTGCCACAACGGACCAGTCGAAGTCTTCGGCCCGCCTCACGCCGCGGGTGGCGAGGTCGGCGCGGAGCGGGGCGTCGTCGATAAGCAACTGCAACTGCTGCGCGAGCGCCGACACATCGCTGGGAGGAAACAACACCCCCGAACCCTCGCCGCAGACCGCGGCGAACGCCGGAATGTCGCTGGCCACGACGGCGCAGCCGGCGGCCATCGCCTCCACGAGCACGATCCCGAAGGATTCACCGCCGAGGTTCGGCGCGACGAAGATGTCGGCGCGACCGAGGATCTTAGCCTTCTCCGCCTCGGAGACCAGGCCCGTAAATTCGACGCCCTCGACCTCGCGGGGCGCGCCAGCTCCAATAACCGTGACCCGGGGCTTTTGCGGAAGCTGGTCCACAGCCTGCAAAAACACCTCCAGGCCCTTGCGGGGCTCGTCCAATCGCCCCAGGAAGACCACTTCTGGCCTCGCCTGGTTTCCCGAAGCGCGCCGCACCTTTTTAAACCGGGCGGTGTCCACGCCGTTGGGGATGATCACGGGGTCGGTGCCCACCTGCTGCGACTGCCAGCGCCACGCCTCCTCGCTGACCGCAATACCGGCTCGGATCTTTTCCAGACTGCCGCGCAGCGCGGGCAACGCAAGTTTGAGTGCGTACGAGGAATCCGCCGAGGCGTGGTACGTGGCCACGATCGGGCCGGTGGCCATGCGCAGCGCGGCCATGGAGTAGCTCGGCGAGTTAGGCTCATGCACGTGCAGGATGTCGAAGTTTCCGCGCTCGACGAACTGGCGCGTGGTGCGGCGCACCTGCGGGCCGAAGGACAGCCGCGCGACCGAGCCGTTGTAGCGCACCGGCACGGCGATGCCGCCGCGGGTCACCCACTCCGGAAGGTCGACGCTGTCGGAGGCCGGTCCGAGTACCTCGGTGTGGTGGCCCATTGTGCGCAGCTGGGCGGCAAGGTCAAGCACGTGGGCTTGAACGCCGCCCGGCACGTTGAAGGAATACGGGCACACCAGACCAATCCGCACCTCGGCTACCTCCTCCGTTTGCGATGCTCGCGCAACCGCCGCTCCAGTTCCTTGCGACGGCTCGGCTTCGGCCTGTCTGCGGGCCACAACGGCTGCAGCATATGCCAGTCCGTCGGATGGGCGGCGATGTTTTCTGCAAACTGGTCTGCCACCCGCTGCGCCGTGTCCTCGAGCGTTGCTGCCTCCACCGGGGCGGAGATGCTGAAGCCCCAGCCGGGATTGCGCCACGTGCCCGTGAACCAGGAGTGGGCCACAAGCAGTGTCGCGCCGGTGTCCCGCGCCAGCTTGGCCGGGCCCGCCGGAAAAGTCGTTTCCTCGCCGAAGAACGTCACCGGCACCCCGTGGCGCGAGAAGTCCCGCTCCCCAAGCAGGCACACGATCCCGCCGTCTAACAGCACTTCCTTCAGCCGCTCGAACGGGGGCTGCTCGCCCCCTGTCAGCGGCACCACCTCGAAGCCGAGCGACTCCCGGAACTTAACGAAGGCGTCAAACAGCGCTTCGGGCTCGAGCCGTTCGGCGACGGTGGTGAACCCTCCATAGTTTGCAGCCAGCCACGTTCCCGCCATGTCCCAGTTGCCGGTGTGCGGCAGCGTGAGCACAACGCCTTTGCCTCGCGCCACGGCGGCGTCGAGGTGCTCGCGGCCGGACACCCCGGCAGAAAGCGTCGCGTTCAACTCAGGCTCCCCCGCCATTTGCGGCAGCCGGAAGGCCTCCAGCCAGTAGCGCGCGTACGAGCGCATGGCGTCGCGCACCAACTCCCGGGTGACATTCTCCGGCCCCACCACGCGGGTGAGGTTGCGCCGCAACATCTCCATGCCCGCGCCGTCGCCAGAGGCCCGGTCAGCGGCCCACTGCGCGGCCCGCGCGGTCAGTCGCTGCGGAAGCGCGCCGACGATTATCCAGCCGGCGATGTAGCCCGCGGCGACAATTCGCTCCCGCACGGAAGCCATTTACGCTCCCGCCGGCGGCGCAATCTTCGCGTCCGCTCCCCTGTCGCGCCCGGCGAACATCAGGCGCTGGACCACAGTGATCACGGACCCGATCAGCAGGATCCACAGCGAAACCACCACGGCGTTTGGCACGCCGAAGCCTTCTAGCGCGATGCCGCCGAGGCCCAGGATCAACCGTTCAGGGCGTTCGATCAGGCCGCCGACGATCTTCAACCCGCCGGCCTCGCCGCGCGCCTTGATGTAGCTGATCGTCTGCGAGAGCACGATGACCGCCAGGCACACCGCCACGTTGACGGGCGCGGCGTCCGCGACGTAGATCAGCCACATCGCGATCGCGCCGAACAGCGCGCCGTCGGTAAGCCTGTCGCAGCTCGCGTCTAGCGTCGCGCCGAATGCGGTGCCCCCGCCGCGCAGTCTGGCCATCGTGCCGTCGACCATGTCGAAGGCGGCGAAGAGCAGGCTAAGCACCGCCGCCCACACCAGGTGGCCGGTGGGGATGAGCACCATCGCTGTCAGCATGGTCAGCACGGTGCCCGCAACAGTTGTTGCGTTCGGCGTCAGTCCGATCTTCAGCAGCCCCTTCGCCACCGGCTCAACCACCACAGCGGCGGGTTTGCGTCCATGCACGCTAAGCATCGCGTTCACCTGCTTCCATCTCGTGGACTTCGCGCCAGCCTTCGGCAAGCAGCGCCCGTGTTTCCCGCAGCAGTTGCGGCAGCACCTTGGTGCCGCCGATGACGGTCATGAAGTTCGCGTCGCCCGCCCAGCGCGGCACCACGTGCAGGTGCAGGTGGTCGCCCACCGACCCGCCCGAGGCCTTGCCCAGGTTGAGCCCGACGTTGATCGCCTCCGGCTTAGACACTCGCTTGAGTGTTTTCACCGCATGCTTCGCAAACGCCATCAGCTCGGCTGTCTCCGCGTCGGTGAGCGCTTCAAGCTCGGCGACCTTGCGGTACGGCACCACCATCAGGTGGCCGGCGTTGTACGGGTACAGGTTGCACACCGCGTACACCGTCTCCCCGCGCGCGACGATCAATCCGTCCTCGTCGCTCATCTCCGGGATGTCGAGGAAGGGATCGCCTGTGCTTCTCGACGATCCTTCGGCCTCCCCCGTCTCCTCCCCCGCCGGCATCTGGGTGATGTAGCTGGAGCGGTACGGCGCCCACAGACGGGCAAGACGGTCCGGGTCGCCCACGCCGGTATCGACGTAGGTCTCCCCGTTAGTTGCCGGCTGCAACGGTGTCCTCGCTCGGTTGGTCGTTGCGCTTGGCGGTGATCCAGTCCGTGATCAGCTCGACCGCGCGATCGACCGGCACGCCGTTGATCTGGCTGCCGTCGAGGAAGCGGAAGCTCACCGCGTTCGCCTCCACGTCGCGCTCGCCGGCGAGGAGCATGAACGGCACCTTGGAGGTGGTGTGGGTGCGGATCTTCTTCTGCATGCGGTCGTCCGAGTGGTCCACCTCGGCGCGGATGCCGCGCTCGCGCAGAGCACCGATGACACCGTCGAGGTGGTCCGCAAACGCGTCGGCCACCGGAATGCCCACCACCTGGTGCGGCGCCAGCCAGGCCGGGAAAGCGCCGGCGTAGTGCTCGAGCAGCACGCCGAAGAATCGCTCGATGGAGCCGAAGAGTGCGCGGTGGATCATCACCGGGCGCTTCTTCGAGCCGTCCGAGGCGGTGTACGTCAGGTCGAAGCGCTCGGGCAGGTTGAAGTCCAGCTGCACCGTGGACATCTGCCAGGTGCGGCCGATGGCGTCGCGCGCCTGCACGGAAATCTTCGGGCCGTAGAACGCGGCGCCCGCCGGGTCCGGAACGAGCTCCAGGCCGGACTTCTTCGCCACGGATTCCAGGATGCTGGTGGAGCGCTCCCAGATCTCGTCGTCGCCGATGTACTTGTTCGGGTCCTTGGTGGAAAGCTCCAGGTAGAAGTCGTCCAGTCCGTAGTCCTGCAGCAGGGAGATGATGAACTCCAGCACGCTGGTCAGCTCTTCTTCGAGCTGCTCCTCGGTGCAGTAAATGTGGGCGTCGTCCTGCGTGAAGCCGCGGGCGCGGGTCAGGCCGTGGACCACACCGGACTTCTCGTAGCGGTAGACGGTGCCGAACTCGAACAGGCGCAGCGGCAGCTCGCGGTAAGAACGCCCGCGCGAGTCGAAGATGAGGTTGTGCATCGGGCAGTTCATCGGCTTGGTGTAGTAGTCCACCGGCTGCTTGGTCACGTTGCCGTCTTCGTCGACCTCGCCGTCGAGCTTCATCGGCGGGAACATGCCGTCGGCGTACCAGTCCAGGTGGCCCGACTTCTTAAACAGGTCGCCCTTGGTCACGTGGGGGGTGTTGACAAAGGAGTAGCCGGCGGCGACGTGGCGCTCGCGCGAGTGCTGCTCCATGGTCATGCGCACGATGCCGCCGTCCGGGTGGAACACCGGCAGGCCGGAGCCGACCTCGTCCGGGAAAGAGAACAGGTCCAACTCGTTGCCCAGGCGGCGGTGGTCGCGCTTTTCCGCCTCCTCGAGCATGGTCATGTACTCTTCGAGCTTTTCCTTGGACTCCCAGGCGGTGCCGTAGACGCGCTGCAGGCCGGCGTTGTTCTGGTCGCCGCGCCAGTAGGCGGCGGACGAGCGGGTCAGCGCGAACGCCGGGATGTACTTGGTGGTGGGCACGTGCGGGCCGCGGCACAGGTCGTGCCACTCCACCTCGTTCGTGCGCGGGTTGACGTTGTCGTAGTGCGTCAGCTCGCCGGCGCCGACCTCGGTGGCCTCATCGGAGTCCGGGTCGACGTTGCCCTTGTCGTTGATCAGCTCGAGCTTGTACGGCTCGTCCTTCAGATCTTCGGCCGCCTCTTCCTGCGAGGCGTAGACGCCACGGACGAACTTCTGGCCCTGTTTGATGATCTTCTTCATGCGCTTTTCCAGCGTCTTCAGATCCTCAGGGGTAAACGGCTCAGCAACGTCGAAGTCGTAGTAGAAGCCGTCGTTGATGGCCGGACCGATGCCCAGCTTGGTGCCGGGAAACTCGGCCTGCACGGCCTGGGCGAGCACGTGGGCGCAGGAGTGGCGGATCACGGAGCGGCCGAGCTCAGTGTTTGCCGGCACCGGTGTGAACGTCGCGGTGGCCTCGGGGACGTGCGAGAGGTCTTTCAGCTCGCCCGCTTCGTCCTGGACGCACACGACGGCGTCCTCCCCTTTGTTCGGCAGGTTCAGCTCCCGCATGGCCGCACCGACGGCGGTGCCGGCGGGAACCTCGAACGGTGCGAACTCGACTGCTGCTTCGGTAGACATATCTGTCGTGCGCTCCTTTGCGCGTCACTGGGCTGCGTCATACCTGGACGCCGCCCATCTTCTACGTTCTCTCCCGACGGCGCAGATGGCGCGCCGGACGCCAGGGATTCTACCCCCGGGCGCCAGAAAGTACTGTTTCGCCCCAGTACGCGTCGCCACTTGCCTCACCACCGGGCTTACGTGTGCCCGGCGGGATCCAGTACACCGCTGACCCGATGTGCGTGGTCCATTCGTTGAGGCGGTCCACCTCCAAAAGCCGTTGCAGCACAGGAGTGAACTGGACATCCGGGTCCTTTTGGTAGGCCAAGAAGACCAGGCCCGCGTCAGACAGCTCGCCGGGCGCCGGCGGCAGCGAGTAGTTGTACGGCCTGCGCAAAAACTTCTGCTCCGGGTGGTCCGCGGGCGGCATGGCGCGCGCCATGTGGGAGTTCTTGTCGATCACGGGCAGCCCGTACTCGTCCAGCGCCTCCATGTCCGGCGCATCAAACTCGTCCTCGCCGGTCAGCGGGGCGCCGTCGGAAAGCTTTCGCCCCACCACCACCTCGCGTGAGGTGCGGTCCAGCCGCTCCCAATCGTCGAGGTCCATTGCGATGCGGCGCACCACCAGCGACGACGAGCCGTCGTCCGCGAAGACCTGCTCGGCGAACTCCTCGTCCGTGCGCGGGTTGACCGTGCCGTCTACCTGGCCGAAGAGGTTGCGCGGCGTCTGGCCTTTGGGGATGGAGCCGAACGCGTGCACGAACCCTTGCTGCAGCCAGGCGGTCTTCACGTAATCCATGCCGGCGCGCGTCATGTGGCGCAGCGCCCACGCACTCATCACCGGGTCGTCGGAGCAGATCTGCAGCACCAGATCCGTCTGCCCCCACTCCGGCTGCAGCTCCTCGCGCGGCATCGCGGGGATATCGTGCAGCCACCTCGGCTTGCTGCCCGGCGCCGCAATATCAAAGATGCGCTCGCCGAACCCGCAGGTGACGGTGAGGTTGGCGGGCCACTGCACCATCTCCGGCTCCAGGCTGGACAGCGGGTTGCGGCCGGCGGTCAGCTCGCGGGCGTCTTCCGTCCACAGGCGCATCAGCCTGACGACGCCCCCAGCGCCCACCCCATCCCTGAGGTTAAACCCGGCCAGGTTGAGCGACGCCTGCGTCGGCGTCTGAATGCCGGCCTGGCGCGCGCCGTCGAAGGCGACGGATGCCTCCGTCAGCGGTTCGGTGTTCGGATCGGAGTTGCTCGGCTCGTCGTCGCAAGCTGCAAGCAGCATGCCTGTCGACGCCACCCCGGCCACCCCCGCCGACCCCGCCAGAAACCCCCGCCGGCTCACACCCGGCATCGCCCTTCCTCCTTTAGTGCTGGTGCTCGGCGTGATCGCCCAAGTCGCCGTAGCTTTCGCCTCCCGGCAGCATGGTGCGCACGGCGATATCCGGAACAGTGAGGGTGTCGCCGCCCTCGAGCAGCAATGTCAGGTTGATGGTGTCGCCTGCCTCGATGGCCGGAGCGTAGCTCATCACCATGAAGTGGTCGCCGCCCGGTGCCAGCTCGTGGGTACCGCCCGCGGGGATGTCGAAGCCGCCGTCCTTTTGACGCATCATCCCGTCGACAACCTCGTGGATCTGGTAGTCCGCCTCGCCGAGCGAGGTGGTGAATCCCACCACAGTGATGTCTTTGTCAGTGTTGTTGTGCAGGGTGCCGAAGATGGAGGTCATGTCGCTGCCATCTGCGGCATCCTTCGCGGCTTTAGCCCGGACAGCTCCGCTTTCCAACGTGACCGCGTCACCCGCAAGGTCCGCGGCCGGGGCAGTGCCCGCAGATTTGCCGGTGGGATCCTCCGAAGCAGCTTCGTCGCTGCAGCCGGCAAGCACCAGTGCGGCCGCCGCGATGAGGGAGGCAATTCGCTTGTTCACGGGCATCGCCTACTTCTGCGCATCCCGGTCGGCTTCGGAGATTCGGCGGCTCTTGGCCAGCGCACCGAAGCCGGCACCCGCGACGACCAGTACGCCCGCCAGCGCGAGCAGCACCTTCATGGTGGTGCTCATGCCGTCTGCCGCGTCAACGACCGGATCCTTGCTCGCGTCCGCTGTCGCCTCGCCAGACGGGTTGAAGCTGAACGAGGTCATCCCCTTCGTCGAGTGACCGTCGGAGGACACGATCTGGTAGCCAACCTTGTAGTCGCCCGCCTGCGCATCCAGGTCTGCCGGAAAGTCGAGGGTGACAAAACGGCCGTCGATCTCTGGCTCGCCCGAGTAGACAACCTCGGACTGCCCGTTGACCTCGCGGGAAAGCGCCACAGTGTTGAAGCCGTCCTGGATCTCCCCGGAAAACTCGAGCGTCACAGCATCGGGGAACTCGCTGACCACACTTTTGTCCTCAGGGTCCGAGCCAATCACGGAATCGTGTGCGAAAGCCGGAGCTGCCGCAACCAACGTCGCAGTGGCCGCTGCGGCAGCGACCGCGCCACCTCGTGTGAATGCTGCCGGGATGAGCATGGTGCCTCCTCAAATAGAACCAACGCGCCGACTGGCGCTAAGAGCACTAGTCGTATCCAGATCCACGTTAGTTCCCGTCACACCCGCCCCAAAACTATGAACCGGGCAACCCAACCCAAACGACGATATCGGCGATTACCGTCGAGGCCGAGACGCGACCTGGGCTTTTCCACGGGCCGGACCCGCAAATGCCGATATCGTCGTTTAGTGGGCAAACGCAAAGCGCCCCAGGCTGTTTCCAACCTGGGGCTTTCTCTGTGGTCCTAGCTGGGATCGAACCAGCGACCTTTCCGGTGTGAACGGAACGCTCTTCCACTGAGCCATAGGACCGAACGAGGAATGAGATTACACGCCGCACCCGAAAGTACCGAATCGGCTGGTCATTGGCGGTAACAGGGATTGCCGACAGCGGGGCGTCGACAAGTGATTGCACCGCGGGCCGAATTGCACCAACGTAATTCGCGCATGACCCCCTCAAAATGGCTGTGACATGGCGATTTGTAACGGCGGGCAATATGCGGATAAGGTTTGTTCTCGCGTTCAACGCGGACAGCGCGGAACGCATGCGGATGTAGCGCAGTTGGTAGCGCATCACCTTGCCAAGGTGAGGGTCGCGAGTTCGAGTCTCGTCATCCGCTCCAGTTCCCCAGAGGAACATGGGCGCGATTAGCTCAGCGGTAGAGCACTACCTCGACACGGTAGGGGTCACTGGTTCGATCCCAGTATCGCGCACAGAGGGTTTACGCCCTCGTCAACTGAATAGCAATGCGGATGTAGCGCAGTTGGTAGCGCATCACCTTGCCAAGGTGAGGGTCGCGAGTTCGAGTCTCGTCATCCGCTCCAAGTACTTCGGGGTTTAAAGCCGAATACTTCGGAGGTAACTCCACGGTGGATTGGTCGAGTGGTTAGGCAACGGTCTGCAAAACCGTGTACACGGGTTCGATTCCCGTATCCACCTCCAAGCTGCAATAGCCTTGCGCGATTAGCTCAGCGGTAGAGCACTACCTCGACACGGTAGGGGTCACTGGTTCGATCCCAGTATCGCGCACAGAGGGTTTACGCCCTCGTCAACTGAATAGCAATGCGGATGTAGCGCA
>NZ_JAKRMR010000039.1:0-939 GCF_022346205.1 Corynebacterium sp. ACRPZ | reverse complement strand
CTTCCCGATACCCCGTGGCAGCGCACCGAGTGGAAACGCGCCAAGGTCGCCCCGGATTTCCACATCACCGTAGCTAGCGTGCGGTACTCCGTGCCGCACCAGCTCGTTGGCCGCACTGTCGATGTGCGCATCACCGGGCAAGTGCTCACGGTCTTCGATGGTGGCCGTGCCGTTACAACCCACACGCTTGCCCACACCCGCGGGGCGTATGTCACCGATGCCGACCACATACCGGCGAACATGGATCACACCCAGGGACTGTGGACGAGCGATTACTTCCTGCGCGAAGCCCAAAAGATCGGGCCGGCGACACGCGCAGTCATCGAGGAAATGATCACGGCGAAAGCAATCCCGGCCCAGGCGTACCAATCGTGCAGGAACGTGCTGTCAATGGGCAAACACGCCAACAAGCTCGTGTTGGAAGAAGCATGTAAGCGCTTGGTCTCCTCCGACGGGACCCGCCGGGCGGTGTCCTACACCGCGGTCAAAAACATGATGGCCGCCGTACGCAAAGAAGCCGCAACCCGACCACACGGCTTCGACCAACCGGCACCGGCCACACCTGGGCATCGGGCCCACGCACCCGCCGCTGCCACACGCGACACCAGCGGCGCCTACCTCGGTGGCGCAGCACAGTTCAGTCTGGACAACCTCATCAAGAAAGGAACCACAACGCCATGACCCCACCGACCCCGCCGCAAGAGCGTTTCCTCGACGAATCCGTCCTCGCGGACTTCACAGCGATGCGCATGACAGCCTTCGGCAAAAGCGTCATCGACATCGCCAACGACCCAGCCTTCGACACGTGGACCTTCTCACAAAAGGTGCTCTACGCACTCGACAAAGAAGTCGCGGCCAGACGCGAACGCCGCATCAACAAACTGCTCAAGGCATCACGATCGCCAAACCCCGATGCCTGCCTCGAAGACGTCGTCTACG
>NZ_JAKRMR010000038.1:0-987 GCF_022346205.1 Corynebacterium sp. ACRPZ | reverse complement strand
CGGCCGTGTAGACCTCACGCAGCGCCCGGGAGACAGATTTGCGGTCCTGGTAGGACACCCACCGGTTCGCAGCCCGAATCAGGTGCACAATGCAGGTCTGCACCATCGAATTCGGCCAGGTTGCCTCCACAGCTTCCGGCAAGCCTTTGAGTCCGTCGCAGCACACGATGAACACGTCCTGGACACCACGGTTGGCCAGATCCGCGCACACCGATGCCCAGAAGGCAGCGCCTTCATTTTCCGCGATCCACAATCCCAGGATGTGCTTGATGCCGTCCATGTCGACACCAACCGCCATGTAGCAAGCCTTGTTGACCACGCGGTGGCCGTCACGGATTTTCACGCGCAGCGCGTCGAGGAAGATCACCGGGTAAAACTCGTCGAGCTGACGGTTCTGCCAGATCATGACCTCTTCCAAGACCGCATCGGTAATGGTGCTGATCGTATCCGGGCTCATATCCACCCCGAGCGTGGTTGCGAGATGGTGCTGAATATCGCGCACGGTCATCCCGCCGGCGTACAGCGAGACGATCATGTCATCGAGCTCAGTCAGTCGGCGTGCACCCTTGGGCACCATCTTCGGTGCAAACGTGCCGGCACGATCCCTGGGCACGGTCACTTCTACCGCGCCGTAGCCAGAATTGACGGTCTTGGTGTACGACCCGTTGCGGTGATTGGTCGCCTGTGCGGTTTCCACTTGGGCTTTGGTCTTGCGGTCGGAATGCCCATAGCCCAAATGCGCATCCATCTCCGCCTGCAGACCAGCGTTGATCGATGCCTGCAGTAGGCCTTTGACCAGCTCGCTTGCATCATCAGCGGAAGCCGACAGCTCGCTGATCAAGCTGGCAAGCTCAGGATTTTCCATCAGCTTCTCGCTGATCTCGTTGACCCTCGCCGGGTCATGGTTTTTCTTCGGTGACACCGTAGTCATTATCGGTGAAACTCCCTCTCAATCAGAGCCTCACACACAAACTTCCTGACACCCTC
>NZ_JAKRMR010000037.1:0-1028 GCF_022346205.1 Corynebacterium sp. ACRPZ | reverse complement strand
AACGCTTTGTTGGCAACTCCCCGAGGCATAACGCAGCCTCACACGTCCTTCATCGGCTCAGCATGCCAAGGCATCCACCATACGCCCGTAACAAAACACACGGACACACAAACAATCAAGGCACAAACACCAAAACACAAAAAAGAAAGATACTCGCGTCCACTATACAGTTCTCACACAACACAACCCCCACACACAACCAACCACAACCAACGTGGCCAGCCCACATGAGAGCCCAACAGGAACAACCTTGTGCTGCCCCAGACACCCAACAGTGCACCAACACATTCAATCTTTTGTCACGCAAACCGGTGTGACCACCCACCAGGCACCATGTGAGCACAACCCTTATCAGGCCAGACGCACCACCATCCAAGCAGTGCAGTCATGACCTCGGTGTGTCTCCACCCGGCAAAATACTTCCGTGGCAGTCGCACACTCGGCGACTCAACCACACAAAACAACACCCACAACTGCGGGCACACAAATAAAAGCTCCTTAGAAAGGAGGTGATCCAGCCGCACCTTCCGGTACGGCTACCTTGTTACGACTTCGTCCCAATCGCCGATCCCACCTTCGACAGCTCCTTTTGACAGGCCACTGGCTTCGGGTGTTACCAACTTTCATGACGTGACGGGCGGTGTGTACAAGGCCCGGGAACGTATTCACCGCAGCGTTGCTGATCTGCGATTACTAGCGACTCCGACTTCATGGGGTCGAGTTGCAGACCCCAATCCGAACTACGACCGGCTTTACAGCGATTAGCTCACCCTCACAGGCTCGCAGACGCGTTGTACCGACCATTGTAGCATGTGTGAAGCCCTGGACATAAGGGGCATGATGATTTGACGTCATCCCCACCTTCCTCCGAGTTAACCCCGGCAGTCTCTCACGAGTCCCCACCATCACGTGCTGGCAACATAAGACAAGGGTTGCGCTCGTTGCGGGACTTAACCCAACATCTCACGACACGAGCTGACGACAACCATGCACCACCTGTACACCAACCACAAAGGGAAAGACCATCT
>NZ_JAKRMR010000036.1:0-1115 GCF_022346205.1 Corynebacterium sp. ACRPZ | reverse complement strand
TTGGGAGGCAACCGCCCCAGTTAAACTACCCACCAGGCACTGTCCCCAACCCAGATCATGGGCCAAGGTTAGATATCCACTACGGTCAGAGTGGTATTTCAACAACGACTCCACACACACTAGCGTGCATGCTTCAACGTCTCCCACCTATCCTACACAAACCGCACCGAATGCCAATACCAAGCTATAGTGAAGGTCCCGGGGTCTTTTCGTCCTGCCGCGCGAAACGAGCATCTTTACTCGTACTGCAATTTCACCGGGCCTGTGGTTGAGACAGCAGGGGAGTCGTTACGCCATTCGTGCAGGTCGGAACTTACCCGACAAGGAATTTCGCTACCTTAGGATGGTTATAGTTACCACCGCCGTTTACTGGGGCTTAAATTCTCCGCTTCGGACAAAGTCCTAACGGGTCCTCTTAACCTTCCAGCACCGGGCAGGCGTCAGTCCGTATACATCAACTTAACCGTCTTCGCACGGACCTGTGTTTTTGATAAACAGTCGCTCCCCTCTCTTCTCTGCGACCCACACCAGCAACACAATCGTATGACCGGTAACCAGTGTGGGTCCCCCTTCTCCCGAAGTTACGGGGGCATTTTGCCGAGTTCCTTAACCACAGTTCACCCGCTCGCCTCAGTATTTTCTACCTGACCACCTGTGTCGGTTATGGGTACGGGCCGTATACGCACATCGCTAGAGGCTTTTCTCGGCAGTCCAGGATCACCAACATCACCCAACTATGGGCTACGCATCACGCCTCACACAAAAAACACCAGGATTTACCGTGGTGTCGTGCCACACGCTTGCACCGCAATCCAATCAGCGGCTCGGCTACCTCACTGCGTCACCCCATCACTGACCTACAACGGATCAGGCCCCACGCATCACCGCCAACCAACCATCCCGAAGGATGGCAACGGTCGGCGGGTCAGGGTGGTTAGTATCACCGCTTCGATACTGGGCGCGCATATACGGGTACGGGAATATCAACCCGTTGACCATCGACTACGCCTGTCGGCCTCGCCTTAGGACCCGACTCACCCTGGGAAGACGAACTTGACCCAGGAACCCTTAGTCATCCGGCGGGCAAGATTCTCACTTGCCATTCGTTACTCATG
>NZ_JAKRMR010000035.1:0-1121 GCF_022346205.1 Corynebacterium sp. ACRPZ | reverse complement strand
GGGGATGCGGACAAATTCTTGGAGTGCATTTGGGGGACTTTGTCTCGTTGTTATGCACTCAGTGCTTGTCGGTGTTCGGCGATGGTGGTGTAGCCGTCGCCGAGTGTCGACTTCAATCGTCTGTGAATGTAGAAGTCGATGTAGGTGTCAATATAGTCGCGCATTTGCTCCACCGTCATCGTTGACACCACAGGCCTGCCTTTGAGCAGTTCTTGTTTCATCGTGCCGAAGAAGCCTTCGGTGCGCGCGTTGTCGCCGCTGGTGGCTTTGCGTGACAGTGACGGGATGTATCGCCACCGGTTGTCGCACCACGCATCGGCCTGGCAGTCGGGGCAATCCAGGATGTTGTGGGTGTGGTCGGTGATCAGGCTGACCCAGCGTTCACTGCGGTAGAGCCCGCCACGGTCGGAATGGATAATCGGTTGCGCACCGTCGGGTTTTACCTCGTCGATTCGCGCGATCATCTCGGCGACCAAGTCGTGATTCGGCGACGTCGACATGGTGACCGCAATCGGCATCCCGTCGTAGAAATCGATCGCTGCCGACAGGAACAACTTCCCGTCTGGGCAGTGGATTTCGGTGACGTCGGTGCCGATTTTCTCCCACGGGGCATCCGCGTGGAAATCGTGGGTAAGCCCCTGAGTGTCGGCGTGGTCGATGAAATACTGCGACGGTGCAACAACCGGCCGGGCCACATCCGAATCCGCATCCCCGTCGCTGCTGTCGGGTGGGGTGATCAGCAGCAGGTTTGCCGGTTTGTGGTCGGTTTCACCGGTGTAGGAGGAGTACTTGTCAGACGCCTTCGCCGGTGGGCGGCACCCAAGCTCTTTCATGAGGGTGCGCACGATCTTTTCCGACACCGTATGCCCCATGATCTTCAGCCAGGCGTGGATGCGCCGGTAGCCGTAGCTTTGCCCGGATTCGGCGGCTGCCTGCAAGATCAGCGGTTTGAGTGCAGCGTGGCGCTGTTCGCGCTGTTGCACTACCTGCGTGTGTTTGTGTCGGTGGTAGTAAAACGTCGACTGCGCAATCCCGACAACCGCGCATGCTCGAGCGATGGAAAACCCGTGGGCGTCCGTGAGGGCAACCACCACAGCGGCTTTCGCCGCGGTGGACAGCTC
>NZ_JAKRMR010000034.1:0-1492 GCF_022346205.1 Corynebacterium sp. ACRPZ | reverse complement strand
ACCATCGACTACGCCTGTCGGCCTCGCCTTAGGACCCGACTCACCCTGGGAAGACGAACTTGACCCAGGAACCCTTAGTCATCCGGCGGGCAAGATTCTCACTTGCCATTCGTTACTCATGCCTGCATTCTCACTCGCATGCAGTCCACCGCTCCTTCCGATACGGCTTCACCCCACACACGACGCTCCCCTACCCAACAGTAAAACTGTTGCCGCGGCTTCGGCGGTGTGCTTGAGCCCCACTACATTGTCGGCGCGGAACCACTCGACCAGTGAGCTATTACGCACTCTTTCAAGGATGGCTGCTTCTAAGCCAACCTCCTGGCTGTCTTCGCGATCCCACATCCTTTTCCACTTAGCACACCCTTAGGGGCCTTAACCGGCGATCTGGGCTGTTTCCCTCTCGACTATGAAGCTTATCCCCCACAGTCTCACTGCAATGCACCACTTAAAACCGGTATTCGGAGTTTGGCTGACGTCGCTAAGATGATAGTCCCGCTCAACCAACCAGTAGCTCTACCTCCGGCAAGCTCACATCACGCTGCACCTAAATGCATTTCGGGGAGAACCAGCTATCACGGAGTTTGATTGGCCTTTCACCCCTACCCACAGCTCATCCCCTCAGTTTTCAACCTAAGTGGGTTCGCGCCTCCACAACCTCTTACAGCTGCTTCACACTGGCCATGGGTAGATCACCCCGCTTCGGGTCCAGGACATGCCACTACAAACACCCTATTCGGATTCGCTTTCGCTACGACTACCCCACAAACGGGTTAACCTCGCGACATGCCGCTGACTCGCAGGCTCATTCTTCAAAAGGCACGCCATCACACACAAAAAAGTGCTCTGACGGATTGTAAGCGCATGGTTTCAGGAACTCTTTCACTCCCCTCCCGGGGTACTTTTCACCATTCCCTCACGGTACTTAATTCACTATCGGTCACACTGAGTATTTAGGCTTACCGGGTGGTCCCGGCAGATTCACAGCAGATTCCACGAGCCCGCTGCTACTCGGGGAAAAACACAAACAACACAACCACACACACCTTCACGTACAGGACTTTTCACCTACTCCGGCGCACCATCCCAGATGCTTCCGCTGATATGTGCACATTGCGCGTGCAGTTGACAGCCTGCACCATTTGCGCCCCACAACACCGCACACGCAACCCCTGCCAGGTATCACACGCACACGGTTTAGCCTCATCCGCTATCGCTCGCCACTACACACGGAATCACAATTGTTTTCTTCTCCTACGGGTACTGAGATGTTTCACTTCCCCGCGTCAACCCCCACACAGACTATGAATTCACCTGCGGGTAACACCACACAACTGGTGCTGGGTTTCCCCATTCGGACATCCTCGGATCAACGCTTTGTTGGCAACTCCCCGAGGCATAACGCAGCCTCACACGTCCTTCATCGGCTCAGCATGCCAAGGCATCCACCATACGCCCGTAACAAAACACACGGACACACAAACAATCAAGG
>NZ_JAKRMR010000033.1:0-1825 GCF_022346205.1 Corynebacterium sp. ACRPZ | reverse complement strand
AGGAGGCCATTTGCAGCGATAGCATGCGGAACACCTACAAGTAAAAGCATGCGAAATATCTACGAGTGAAGGAGTCATCGCGCCTAGGGTTCAATGGCGAGGACGAAAACCGATCCGTACCCTTGATGAGGCAATTCAGTCTTCTGTAGCGAAGAACGGGTATCGAGGTAGTAGTGCAATTGGTAGGGCCTGCCGATACTCTCGGCAACCGATTTTAAACGATCAGGAGTAAACGATGCGTTGTACTGGTCTGTGAAGAACGTCGCCGCGTGCACCAGATGCTTGAATACCGGCTTCACGCTACCAGCCCGGAGCAAATCAATGATGAGGATATGGGAGCGCCCACGGCATTCCTGCGCAAGCTGGCGCAGCTCTTCTTCGGGGTTATCCCACAGTGCGAAGTTTAACGACGAGCACACGATATCTGGCCCATCTCCACCACGTGCAGCAAGCAGGTTCACTACTTCTGAAGCCCGCGCCTCGATAACGCGATGCGCCTTGCCATCAGCGCCGGCCCGGGCTGCGTTGTCGCGGGGGTGTGGGTCAAAACCCGTATAGCTGAGTTCGGAATACCGTTGAGAGAGTCGCCCAGCAAGCAATCCTTCACCGCATCCGATATCCCAGACTTCTAGCTCTTCTGCCGTCTCTACAATTTCCCGGATGCGGTCTTCAGTGAATCGTACGAACCGCACTTCAAGGGGACCGTCATGCTTTTGGGCGATCCGCAGTTTTCGTGGATCGCGGTACCACTCACGTGCCCGAGCAGCGAGCTGATCTGCGTCCGTGTGGTCCGGTTGTGAGGAAGGGTGCCGCGCGTCGGTGCCCTTGCGGCGCAGACTAACGGCGAGCCCGCCCGCCGCAGCCATCACCAAGAGCCCCAGCACAACTCCTGAGCGTTGCCTTAGCCCCGGGAAGCCTCGCGAGTGCTCCACGACTGTTGATTTTGACCACGACATCGAATTCCCCTTACCAAAGCCGATGGCAGCATCTCGAACCTTGCGGTCCTCATTTTACATTTGGAAAGGAATTGATCCCCTAAAAACCGTCGCCATTTGTCCGGTACGATTCTTACCATAATCTCGGTACCGTGAGACAACCGAACTGCTAGGAGGAAACGTGGGGCCAGGAAACGAAGTCCGAATCGGCGATGCACAGCGCAACGAGGCGCTTGACAGGCTTGGCACGCTTTTCGCAGACGGCTATCTTTCCATCGGGGAATTCGAGCAAAGGACGTCGCAAGCAGCCAGTGCCCGCACCCGAGGAGAATTAGAGGCAATACTCGGTGATCTTCCCGTCGCCGGCAACGAAAACCAGACCGCACGACGCCTCCAACCTCAGGTGGATCTATCAGAGCTCGACCGCATGATGGCCAGAAAGAAGCGACTGAATGCCGCCCTCGGAGCGCTCTGGCTCGGAGCACTGCTCGTCTTTTTCGTTGGGCTCTTCGTACTCCAGGTGCCATACGTTTGGCTCGCGTTCCCGATTGCCGGTGTGCTGACAGCGGTGATCTATGCGTTGTCGGGTATCAGCAGTGACGAAGAAGAAGTTCTGGACCAGATCGAAGATGACCAGCGCACCGAACGCGCAGAGCGCCTGCGAGTTGCCCACGAGCGACGCAAACAGCTTGGAAGGTGAGTTTCCTCGCACCGCCTCGATGGCTCCGAAACACCGCTGAACCAACGCCGTCGCCATCGCGCCTGATATAGTGTTCAGCCATGGACGCACCTCGGCGCGCAACCGCGGCAGCTGCAGCCACGCTCGCTGCGGCGACGCTCGCCGGCTGCTCGGCCGGTCACACCGCCACCAACGCCGCGAAACTCAGCGC
>NZ_JAKRMR010000032.1:0-1978 GCF_022346205.1 Corynebacterium sp. ACRPZ | reverse complement strand
GGGAGGGGCTGAGTTTTTCAATGCAACGCACCCTCACGGGTGCGGCGCGGGGATTGCGTTCGATCTCCTCCGCCGGGGCCTTCTCCGCGCCGCGGGTGACGGTGCGGAACTCCGGCTCGGTGCCCGGCAAGTCCATCGGCAGGCCAACCGGGGTCTTGGAGGTGGTGAGCTCGTTGAACGCGGCTTTGACGATCTTGTCTTCCAGGGACTGGTAGCTCATGAACACCGCGCGCCCGCCGACACCGAGCAGGTCGGTGATCACGGGCACGACGTTTTCCACCGCCTCGAGCTCGCGGTTGACCTCGATGCGCAGCGCCTGGAACGTGCGCTTGGCGGGGTGCCCGCCGGTGCGGCGGGTCGCCGCCGGGATGGTGGCGTAGAGCAGCTCCACCAGACGCGCGGCGCGGTCGAAGGGCTCGCGCTCACGCTCCGCGATCACGGCGGAGGCGATCTTGCCGGCGAAACGCTCGTCGCCGTAGGTCTTCAAAATCCGGGCGAGGTCGCCGTGGCTGTAGGTGTTGAGCACCTCGGCCGCGGTGATGCCTTGGGTCTGGTCCATGCGCATGTCCAGCGGGGCGTCGCCGCGGTAGGAAAAGCCGCGCTCTTCCTGGTCCAGCTGCATGGACGACACGCCCAGGTCGAACAGCGCGCCCGCGATGCCGTGCTCGCGGGCCGTGTCGAAGATGTCGCCGGTGTTGTCCGCCACCGCCTCGTCGACGTGGTCGAAGCGGCACTGCACTGCGGTGAAGCGGTCGCCGAAGGGCGCCAAGCGCTGCTGCGCCTGACGCAGCGCGTTCGGGTCCCGGTCCACGCCGATCACGCGGGCGTTGGGAAACACGGTGAGGAAGTGCTCGGTGTGGCCGCCGGCGCCAAGCGTGCCGTCGATAAGCACCGCATTTGCGCCGAACTTCTCGACGCTGGGCGCGAGCAGTTCAGCCATGCGGTCGCGCATGACGGGGACGTGACCGTGCGGGTCGTCAGCGAGCGTGAAGTTCGCCATGCCATGCCCTCCGTGTCCCTTTAGTGTCCCAAGCTCGTGCGGTGTGTCAGCGATGTCAGCGCGGGGAGCGCATAGAGCCCTGCCCGGGGCGGCTGTTCTGATGTCGGGGAAGTACACCAGAACGCTTCACGCCCCGGACAGAGTCCGTACACGCTCTCCGTAGTCGATGCCTGCTGCCGGGTAGTCAGCCCTACAGCAGACCGGAGAGAATGTCGTCGTCATCCGCCGCGGAGAACGCAGCTTCAGTCTCTTCTTGATACTTATTCCAGGACTCGAGGTCCCAGATCTCGAGAAAATCCACCGACCCGATGACCACGCACTCCTTGGAAAGGCTTGCGTACTCCCGGTGCGCCGGGGACAGGGTGATTCGCCCAGACCCGTCGAGCGTTTGCTCATCCGCGCTGGCAGCCAGGTTGCGGATAAACGCGCGCGCCTTGGGGTTTGTGCGGGATGCCGCTGCGGCCTTGCGGGCGCGGGCGGCAAACTCGTCGCGCGGGTACACCGCAAGCGAGTGGTCCTGCCCCTTGGTCACCATCAACCCGTCCGCAAGATCCTCACGGAACTTCGCGGGGAGCGTCAGGCGACCTTTGTCGTCGAGCTTGGGAGTGTAGGTTCCCAGAAACATCCGGCGACCTACCTTCCTTCACTTTCTGACGTTGGCTGTGAAATTTTCTCGGCTTCGTTCCGCACCGCGCACGTAGTCAAGATGCGCGCCACGTCACTCCGCTGGGCCCCACTTTAACCCACTTTCCCCCACAAACGCCACACCTCGGCGGTTTTTTGTTCTGGCGTGTCGCGTTTTCACAGCTCAAAGCCGCTATTTCGCCGTGGGGAGTTTACCCGCAAAGTCTCGAACCACGGCTCACACACGCCACTTTCTCCCCCTCTAACCCCATGGCTTTCGTCCCGAGTGGAACGTCTGCACCCAAGTTTGGGCGCTTTTGGGGCACAGGTGGGGAGAAGTGGGGGATTTGGGGC
>NZ_JAKRMR010000031.1:0-1990 GCF_022346205.1 Corynebacterium sp. ACRPZ | reverse complement strand
TCGCTTTGTGTCAAGTGGTTGTGAACAGTTTCTGGTTCAGGCGACGGTAAGTGTGGGTGATTGTGGGCGGGTTTTGGTGGTTGTGCGGATGATGGTGACCTCTTTGGGTAGTCCGGTCGGTGTTTTGGGCATTGCGGTGATGAGTCCGGCTTCGAGTGCGGCACGTGCTGCGTTGATGCGGTTGGTTTCGTATTGCTTCCAGGTACCGTCGAGCACGCTTTGCGGGGTGTAGCCGTTGATGCCGCTGTGGGGCCGGTTGTTGTAGTGCCTGGTAAAGCGGGCTACCCATTGGGTGGCGGCGTCGATGTCGGCGAAGGCTTTCGGGTAGTACGCAAATCCCTTCATGGTGTGGAACAGTGACTCCATCTGGGGGTTGTCGTTGCTTGTTGCCGGCCGGCTAAACGATGCGTCAACGTCGTGTTTGGCGAACACTCGCTTTAAGGCGTTGCTTCGCATAGCTGCCCCGTTGTCGGAGTGCACGGTTTGCACTGTGGGGTAGCGCGTCAAGATGTCGTCGAAGAGTTTGGATACACCGCGTGCGTCTTCGCGGTGGGTGACCAACGTGCCGATCACGGCGCGTGAGTACAGGTCGATGATGGTGTGGCAGGCGTAGTTTTCGTTGACGAACGGGCCAGGCAGGAATGTGATGTCCCAGCACAGCACTTGTGCTGGTGCAGTAGCGACGACATGTGGTGGCTGGTTGTTGCCGCGTTTCGACCTGCGTTTGGTGCGAGTGCAGTTACGGTGCTTCAACAGTCTGTTGTGCTTGCGGGCGATGCGGTAGAAGCTGCTCAAACTGGCGACGTAAACGCCGTGGTTATAGGCGTTGTAGAACACATCGTCCACGCTCGATTGCGGGTTGGCGTCCAGCTGGGCGAGGATCTTATCGACGTGTTCCTGTGTGAGCCGGGCGATGTTGCGTTCGTGGTGGGCAATCGGGTTGGCGGTTTTCGGCCGCGGGTTGGATTCGTAGTAGATCCGGCTGCGGCTGACTCCCAGCAACACACACGCCCGGGAAGTGGAGTGGCCTAATCCGACAAGGGCGTCGATGAGTCGTTGTTCTTCTTGTCGACCAGCTTCATAGCGTCGCGTTTCGTCTTCGGATAGGCGTTTTCCTCCGCGTCGTAGTCCACGCCAGGAAGATCGGGCATGGACGCTAAAGCTTTTCCCAACACATCACTGGTTTTGACCCATTTATCCAGTTCTTGTTCTTGCCGGGTGAGTTTGCGGTTGGCTTTGGCGAGTTCTTTTTTCAACCGTTCGTTTTCCCGAATCATCGCCTCAACCTGGCGACGTGACTGCGTGAGGTCATCTGAGGTGCGTTTTCCCACTGTTCCTGCCTTTCGTTTATGCGTGTAATGCGCGATCGACCCGTCTGCGACCATGGTGGCCCACCGCAGCACTGTCCGGTGGCACAGATCATGCCTGGCGATAAACGCCTCCTTTTCACCGTAAGGAAGCGAAAGGTAGCGCTGCACCAGCGACGTCACCGCCGCGGCGTCGAGCACCGCTGGCAGTTCCTCGTCGCCGACCGACGCTGCCTTTTGCTGCGCGCAGGTCAAAAGCCCAAGCTGTTGGCCCCACCGAAAGATCTTGGCTCCATACAGCCCATGGCGATCAAGCCAGATACCTTTCGCCCCATACGGCAACTGGCGATAGATCGTGACCATCTGTCGCTTCTGAGCGGCAGTAAAATCCAACCCCCGCGAATACGGCTGGCACGCTGTAAACACAACCGCGCCAGCCTGCGGCATAACCAGGTCATCCTCGTCGAGGACCTCGCCAGGAGACAGCACCGTCACCGCAAGGGACAACACATCATCAGCGCGAAGCCTCCGCCTGGGCAGGCGACCGCTTCGAACCTGTTGACCACCGACCGAAGCTGCCTCGGACAGCACGTCCGGCTCCGGGATCAACACTGGAACATCGAGCAAAGTCATGAACAAAACCTCCTACGGATCGTTGTTCACAACCAGCCTGACAGAGAGGG
>NZ_JAKRMR010000030.1:0-4632 GCF_022346205.1 Corynebacterium sp. ACRPZ | reverse complement strand
GACGATATTCACAGACGATTGAAGTCGACACTCGGCGACGGCTACACCACCATCGCCGAACACCGACAAGCACTGAGTGCATAACAACGAGACAAAGTCCCCCAAATGCACTCCAAGAATTTGTCCGCATCCCCATTTTTCGCGGGGTAGCCGGTTGCAGGTAGCCGGTTTTGCGGGAGATCGGCAAGCGCGGCGAAAGGCGCCCCTAGCCGAGGCGCTCGACGGCGTCGACCACGAGGTCCCAGAACCGGTCCACGTCCAGGCGCGTCGCCACCGAAGTGTTGCAGGCCGGGTCTGCGGCGGACGCAGCAGCACCAGCAGCGCCACCGCCCGGCACGCCCGACGCGAGCGCGGACAAGCCAAGCGCGCCGAACGCGCGCAGGTCCGCCACGGTCCGCCCGCGCGTCAAGGCACCCGAAAGCTCCACCGACACCGGCACGGACACGGTCTCGACCACAGACGGGTCGATGACGTACGCCACCGCGCACGGGTCGTGGACCGGCGGGTTGTCAAAGCCCTGGGCGTTTTTGTAGTTGGAACGGAACGCGTCCACAAGCGCGGCCAGGAAGTCGCCGCTCGGCGTGCCCAAATTCCGAAAACGTTCCTGCACTGCGGGCGTCGCCAAGGCTTGGTGCGTCAGGTCCAGCCCAACCATGACCACGGGCCAGTCCTCGCCGAACACGATCGCGGCGGCCTCCGGGTCGACGGCGATGTTGAACTCCGCGGACGGCGAGAAGTTGCCGGCCCCGTACGCGCCGCCCATCAGCACGACCTCGCGCACCCGCGAGACAATGCGCGGCTCCAAGCGTGCGGCCAGCGCGATGTTGGTCAGCGGCCCGGTGGGCACCAGCGTCACGGTCCCTGGCTCTTCGCGCATCAGCGTATCGACGATCCACTGCACCGCCCCGATCTCCCCCACCGGAACTGCAGGTTCGGGCAGGTCGAAGCCGTGGATTTCCATGCCAGTGTTGCCGTGGATGTCTTCGGCCGTGACGACGTCGTTAAGCAAAGGCCTGGTCACCCCGCGGTAGACGGGGACATCGCGCAGACCGGCGACGGTAAGCACCTGCTGCGCGTTGCGCGTGACGTGGTCGATGGTGTGGTTGCCGCCGACGGTGGTCAGGCCGAGCAGCTCGATGTCCGGGTTGCCGGCGGCGAGCAGGATGGCGACGGCGTCGTCGTGGCCGGGGTCGCAGTCCAGGATGATTTTACGCACGGGCAGCCAGGTCCTCCGCGGCGATCGTGTCCGGAACGGTCTCCGGCTTCGGGATGAGGAAGGACGCCGCGAACGCGCAGCCCAGCAGGATCGCGCCGGCGATCATGCCCGCGCGGTAGCTGCCGTCGGTGGCGGTGAACACCGCGAAGATGATGGTGAACGACAGGCCGGCGCCCAGGTTGAACGCGCCGCCGTTGAGGCCCGGCAGGTAGCCCTGGTTGTGCTTCGGCGCCAGCACAACGCCAAGCGAGCCGAGCATGATGTTGGCCATGCCGGCGTAGGTGATGCCGGCTAGCAGCGACATCGCCAGCAGCATGCCGTGGGTGGCGTTGCCGACTACGACGGTGCCGAACAGCACGGACAGCGCCGCGCCGGCGATGCCGATCTGCAGGATGATCTTGTAGCCCACGCGGCCCGCGAGCCAGCCGGAGATCGGGCCCATGGCCAGGCCGGCCAGGGCGTACGGGGTCAGCGTCCACCAGGACACGACGCCGGCGGACATGCCCGGGCCGGCCGTCGGGTCCTGCGCGAGGTTGGGCACCAGGCCGTTCATCACGGCGAACACGCCGGTCATGGTCAGCGTGGTGGTGAGCAGCAGCGCCCAGGTGCGGCGCTGGGACAGCAGGTCGGTGGACATCAGCGGGTGCGGGCTGGACTTCTCGGTGCGCCAGAACCACACCAGCGACGCGCCGCCGACGACCAGCAGGAGGATCACCATGAACCAGTTCGCCGCGGCCAGCTCGCCGGCCATGTTCAGGGCGGTCAGCACCAGGCCGACGCCGACGACCAGGCCGACAACACCCTTCCAGTCCATGGGCTGGAGCTGGTCGGACTTGGTCTCTTCCACGCCGTACTGCACGGCGAACACGGCGATCAGCGCGGCGGCGCCGATGACCCAGAAGAGGGAGCGGAAACCGAAGGCGTCGGTAAGCCAGCCGCCCAAAATCGCGTCAATGCCGGCGATGCCGCCGTTGACCGAGGTGAGGATGCCCACCAGGAACGCGAACTGCTTCTCCTCGCGCACCGCCTGGCGCAGCATCACGGACGTCAGCGCCACGGTCGGGCCGGACACGCCCTGGATCACGCGTCCGATGAACAGCATGGTCACGTTGGTGGCCAGCGCGGCAACGATCGAGCCGATGACCGTGCCGATCATCATCCACACCAGCACCTTGCGGCGCCCGATCAGGTCACCCCAGCGCGGCATGAACAGCGCGAACACGGCCGCCGCGGTGAAGAACGCCGTCTGCGTCATGCCGATCTGCGCGGTGGTGGCGTTGAGGTCCATCTCCATCGTGTGCAGCGCCGGCGCGAGCATGGAGGCGTTGAGCTGGAACGCGAAAACGGCGACCAGCAGCGCCGTCATCAGGGGCACGACCTGGTTGGTCGGCAGCTTCTGCCCCGCTGCTGGTAGCGGGGTGTTTGTCGTAGTCATGCGTGCAGTTTAAAACACTGCGCACCGCGCGCCTACACGAAAAAGGCGGCGGCTACACCCGAAATGCGGGGGCATTTTGCCTATCGACGCCCACCTCACCGGCCCTACCCCCAGCGCGTTTGCGGGCGGGCCATGTGTCCGATTGAGTCGCGTCGCAATTGACCTGAGTTCACTGTAGGGGACGGCCCGGCTCGCACCCCTCCGCCCTGGGAAAACTCGCGCGGCTCGCAACGTGCGCCCGCGCGGAATTCAGGTTTTCGGCTACACGACTTTTTCGCGTACCTCCCTGGAGGTTTGCGGCCGCCCTACCCCAGCGCCTCCCACAGCGCAGTGTTGGTCTCCTGCCACAACGGCTTGGCCCAGTCGCCGAACTCGCGGTCCGTCAGCACCACGCACGCCTGCCCGCCCGCGACCCACAGGTACGTCCCGGCCATGCCGAAGTGCCCGACGGTGTCCGCGGGCATGCCGTCGCCGGTCCAGTGCGGCGCCTTCTCGCCCTTGATCTCAAACCCGAGGCCCCACTGGCACGGCTTCTGCATGCCGTAACCAGGCACAACGCCGCGCAGGTCGCCGAACTGGTTAGAAAAGGCCTCGCCAAGCGTCGACGGGTCCAGAAGACGCGGCGAGAGGAGCTCGGAGGCGAACGCAGAAAGGTCGCCGACGGTGGACCTCCCGCCGTGGCCGGCCGAGCCGTAGATTTCGGTGGAGTCCATGCCGAGCGGCTCGAAGACCCCCTCGCGGGCGTAGTCCGCAAACGCGATGCCGGTGGTTTCTTCGACGTGGTCGGCCAGGATCTCGTAGCCGGCCGAGGAGTAGATGCGGCGCTCCCCCGATTCCTTCTGCGGCTCGCGGGAGTCGAACCCCACCCCGGCAGCGTGCGCGAGGAGGTGGCGGATGGTGGAGTTGGGGGGACCGGCGGCGTCGTCAAGCTCGAATGCCCCCTCCTCCACCGCGAGGAGCACGGCGTACGCGGAGAGCAGCTTGGTCACGCTCGCGAGTTCGAAGACTTTGTCTTGGTCGCCGAACGTGGCTTCCGTGTCGCCGACGAGGGCCGCCGCGACGTTGTCCACCGGCCAGTTGCTGAAAAACTTCTCGAGCTCCATGCCGCCCACCTTACGTAGAAGCTCGTTTCTTCAGCTGTTCTTCGCCCTGACAGCCGCAACACGCACCTGTTCAAGCTTCCTTCGGTTTTCCGGGGTCAGCATGCTCGGGTCGTTGATAACCGGACGCCTTGGATCCAAAATATCGGAATGAACCAAGTCTGGTATTCCCCGCTCGAACAGATGCAATTTGGATTCGTATGTAAAAGCCCCTCGTGCTGCACTGATCTGCTTGGATTCCGCTAACCATTCGTAGCGAGAATTAGGAACAAGTTGGGATTCAACAGCGCGTTTAACGAGAGCGCAAACCCAATCCGCAAACTGGATGTTGGCCGAGAGCGTGCTATCAATATGCATCGGTGGTTCAATGATTCTCCGCATTTCCTCGAAGTCAGCGGCCCTTCCCAGAATGTGGGCGTACATCTGAGGTAGGCGTTGCTTCCGAGACTTCTCATTAATCTGATCCATCATCACCATCACCGATTGGTCGGGAGAGTGTCCGATTCTTTGTGTGCGGGGGGTTGGTTTACAAGTAGTCCGCGAATCGGTCGGGGTAAGCCACGGCTAGTTGGTTGATGGCTTGTTTCCACCCGGTGGCTTTCGCTCCTTCAATATAGCCGTTGCACTCAACGTCGCGCTTTGCTTTCTTCGCTCGCTGCGCAGCGCGCTTGTCTTCGATGTTGCAGATCATCAACCAAAGCGTCTTCAGCGCCGCGGTATCGTTCGGGAATTGACCCCGGTTACGAGTAGCTTTACGCAATTCAGCATTCAGCGACTCGATCGAATTCGTGGTGTAGAGCACCCGGCGTGCCGCCGGCGGAAACTGTAAAAACGGCACGAACCGCTCCCAAGCGTCGCGCCAAACTTTGACCGACTGCGGG